>DATGKC010000396.1:0-3786 GCA_035294845.1 Planctomycetaceae bacterium
ACGATGTCAACGTGGCGCTCTAACCAACTGAGCTAAGCGACCGAGACGACCGACCGAGAATATTGAGACCGAAGGCGCGACTGAGGCATTGGAAACGGGGCGAACAAGCCCGGCTTTCGTTCAGCGCCAAACTTACGCCGCGGCGCGAGGCTCGTCAAGTTTACCGCCTTCTCCCCTTGCTCGGAAGGTCACATGATGGAGAAGTAATTCTCGCACGCGAAATCGAACGCTTCCGGCGTCATCTGTTTGGGCATGTTGTGGTACATGCAGAAGTTTCGCACTTGCAGCAAGAGGTCGCGCGGCTGGCAGGCGCGCATCGGGCGATTGATCGGCTTGTAGTGCTTCTCGATCAAGTATTCGACGGCCGCCTTGTTGTATTGAAAACCCAGGTTAGGCGCCATGATTTCGCACAGCTTGTGAAACTGCTCGGGGGTCGGGTCGGGCACTTGAATCTTGTATGGAATGCGCCGCAGAAATGCCCCGTCCACGAGATCGCGCGGCTCCAGATTCGTCGAGAAGATGATGATCTGGTCGAAGGGCACCTGAATCTTCTTGCCCGACGGTAGGTTCAGAAAGTCATAGCGTTTCTCGAGCGGGACGATCCAGCGGTTGAGCAATTCGGCGACCGGCATTCTCTGACGGCCGAAGTCGTCGATCACGAGGGTGCCGCAGTTGCTCTTCAATTGCAGCGGCGCTTCGCAGATTTTGGTGGCCGTGTTCTGGCGGACCTCGAGTTCGGCCATCGTCAACTCGCCCCCGACCACGACAGTGGGCCGGCGGATGTGGATCCAACGCTGGTCGATCCCCGTCAGATTGAAAATGCCGTCGGGCGTGGGCTGATCGACCAATTCGTGCACCGCCGGATCGTAAATGCGGACGACGTCACCGTCGATTCCCAGCGCCCGCGGAATCCAGATCGTCGATCCGAAGCAATTCGTGACCCGCTCGGCAATGCTGGTCTTGCCGTTCCCGGGTTCGCCGAAGAGAAACATTCCGCGTCCGGAGTTGATCGCAGGACCCAGCTTCGAAAGCATCTTTTCGCTGATGATCAAGTCGCCGAATGCCTCTTTGAGGTCGTCGACCGTCGCGTGCTGCTTGGCGATGCTTTGGCGCGACATGGCGTTGAGGTAGTCTTTAAGGCACACCGGAGCGGCCCCAAAATACGTGCACTCTTCGGTGTACCGCCGCGATCGCTCGCGCCCCAGCTCGGTGAGCGCGTACTCGTAGTCGCCCATCGTCGCCGAGCCCTTGAATACGATGAGCTGTTCCTGCTTGAGGCTTTTGAGCAACGGGTCGATCAGCCCGAAAGGCAGACAGACCTGCTGGGCGATCTTGCGACCGACCGCCGAGCCGCGCGCAAGCAGATATTTCAAAATCAGCTTCTCGACCTCTTCGGTGGTGAGACCGGTGTCGGGAAGCGAGACGGGTTCGGCGGGCTTAAAATGCTCTTCGACCTGGCCGGGCGCGGTTCCCAGCAGTTCGTTCACCCTTTCAAACAACTCGGTGAGATGCGCGCCGTCCGGCGCGGCGGCATCCTGGGCGGCGACCGGGCTGGCTTCGGGGGCAGTTGCGTGCGCCGCGGTTGCAGGAAGAGCGGAGGGCTCGGCAGCGGGCGCTTCCAGCGCAGCTTCTTGGGCATGCGGCGCTTCACCAGCGGGCGAAGCCGCGTCGGCGGGATTCGCGGCGGGGGAATCGCCGGAGGCAAAGTTTCCGTCGGCGGGAAGTTCGGCGACCGCCGTGGCCGTGGCCGCTGGCGCCGAGTCGGCGGCCGAGTCCGCGGGCGCGTCGGCTGCCGGCGCACTGGGAGCCGCCAGGTCTGAGAAATCGAGATTCAGCTCGCCGGGGGACGCAGCCCCTTTTTTCGGGAGATGCTTCGACGCCTTGCCCGTGGCCTTGAGCTGGGCCAGAAACTCCATCGGCGAGAGTTTGCGGTTCTGCTTATCCATCGTGGCGGAGTGGCGCAATGATGAAAAATGTCATCAAAGGTTAGGTCATTCGCCGCGGGAGTCAAACTGTCGAGATTCTTTCCGGATCAGGATTTACGTTGTTGAGCCGCGAACGGTTGCGGTGCCGCAGATGGCCTGGAAAACGATTGGTTTTTGAACGCCGATGGGCGGTGGCCTGTGGGCGGGAGGAGCGGTACAGATTCAGTACTGAGTACTCAGTACTCGGTACTCGGTACTCGATACTCGGCGCCAAAGTCGTCGCGGTCGGTGCAATCGCTACAGGCGCCGCGTCACACTTGAACGACCTCGGCTTTCGAATTCGCCATCAGGGTCGCAGGCGATAAGCGGTGGTTTCCCGTCAGCCGCCATGTCAAAAGCGACGGGCCGAGGTTGAGTGTTGTCATGAAAACGAGGCTGAGCGTTACCGAAACGGCAACGTCGACATCAATCGCCCATTGGCTGGGAGCGGCCAGCCCGATCGTGGTTACGAGCATTGTCACGAGGGGCGTCAGGAAGACTCGATCATAGCCAGGGACAATCCAGCGAAGCGTAAAGATGCGGCCCCAAACACTGATGGGCGGAAAATATCCCCAGCAGTAGATGGCCACCCTGATGAAAACCGCGAATTGGCTGATGAGCGCTGTTATGAAGATCGGTGCGGCCGGCGGGACGCCTGCTCCGATTCGCCGCACCGCGACGAAGAGCCACCAACCCAGAAGCAGGCTGAGCATGAATCCGTCGCGGTAGGCGATTGCGGGCGCGACGTCTTTCGAGCGGATAATGTCAAATGGCCAGCCCAGAATTTTCTGTTTGGCTCGATCGACCGCCTTTTCCAACGACAGAGGTTGAAATTGTTGATCATCCGACCATTGCCATTCAGAAAACCTGGTCAGCGCGCGCCGCAATCCCACGAACGAAGTCGAGTACAGGACGACCGCAACTTTTAAGGCAGCGAGATCCGAATTCCAAAAGAGGCACAACAGCCCCAATCCGAACGCCGTCAAATAAGCGAACCAGCGCATCCGCAAAACAGCGAAGCTGAGCGCCATGCAGACCTCGTAGCTGAATAAGAACATCACGACGAGGTGCGGCACCCTGATCGCCGGGTGCTCCAGCCACGCCACTCCCGCAAGAAGTCCCACGACGAGCGCGTCTTGAGCGACCAGGTGAACTGGCCCGACAGGCAATGGCAAGTGGATCGTCCAGGGCGTTCTTGCCAGCCAGATGCGGTATTCGGGAATAAAAATCGGATGAAACGCCAGGACCCGGTAGGCGGCATAACTCACGACGGCCAACTCGATCACCTTATTGCCGCCATGGCCGCCGATTCCCAGCGCTCGGGGACCAAATTCGAATAAAGCGTAGAGCACGGCAATCGCGCCCACGTAGGTGTCTGGCGGAAGAGTGAGCCGCAGCCAGCGCCTCATAAATTGCGCCCCTGAAAATACTTCTCGAGATTGGCCAGCGTGTGCGGCGAAATCAGCCGTTCCAAAACCTCGCTCAGGGCGCCGCCGCAGCCTGTTTCGCGCTGCAGGTCGCGCAGGGTTCCTTGAACGGCGATTTCTCCCCCGCGCAAAATGATCAGCCGGTCGGCCAGCTCGTCAACCAGTTCCGGCACGGGAGTCGTCATCAAGATCGTGCCTCCCTCTTGCGCCAACCGCCGCAACACATGCTTGAGCGCCAAAATTCCCGAAGGATCGAGCCCTCCGGAGAACGGCTCGTCGAGAAGCAGCACCTTCGCCTCGGACACCAGCGCCGAGCAGAGAGCGACCTTCTTTTGCTGGCCGGCCGAATACGTGCGAATCGGCGAGTCGCCAAGCTCGCCGAGCTCGAACAGTTC
>DATGKC010000397.1:0-3524 GCA_035294845.1 Planctomycetaceae bacterium
CGCGAACCCAGCTTGATCATCCCGAATTTCTCGCCGGCCGCAAGCTCGTCGCCGGGTTTGCTCCAGCAAACAATGCGCCGTGCAATCGCCCCGGCGATCTGGCGGACAATCATGCGCCGGTGCGGAATGCTGCTGGCTTCCATGCGAAGCGTCAATTGTTCGTTTTCGCGGGCCGATTCGGGGCGCCGGGCGTCGAGAAATCTTCCCTTTCGGTAACTCAGGCCGATTATGCGGGCCGCCGCCGGTGCGCGGTTGATATGCACGTTGAAGACCGAGAGAAAAATGCCGATCAATACGACCGGACCGCCAACGTACTCATCGTGCTCGATTTCTTCGATCTGCACCACTTTGCCGTCGGCCGGAGCAACCACAAGGCCCCTCTCTTGCGGAATCTTGCGGCGCGGGTCGCGAAAGAACCATACGATGCACGCCCCCAGAATCGCAGGAATGAAAGCCAGTGGCCAAAAGATCCAGGTCAAACCCAGCGCCGCGGCAAAGAAAGCTCCCGATATAACCCACAACTCGGTCAGCCCGACCCGCGCGAAGCCGAGTGACTCGCGCCACCTGAAGGGGTCGTCCTGCGGCTCCCAGTAAAAGCCGCCAAGATTGCGGTAAAATTTGACATCGCGCGGGTCGAGCACTTCGAAAGGGCAGACATTCTTGTCGCCGCGCCGTAAGCCGGCCATGCGGGCGACGTAACCCCGGCGAAACGTCTTCAGGTACCAACGGCGCGCGTAGCCCCAAGCCAGCTCGAATTTCATGCACACGCCGCCGCCCGGCTGGATCGACGTGATCGCGGGATCAAGCGGTTCCAGCGGCAAGCGTGGGGGCATAGCGCGGCGAACCGGCTCGTCTCAGGAACGAAGACGACTCATGTCTTCTTTTCGGGAGTGCGGTTCTTCGCCGGCGAGGATGGTTCCGGCTTGGTTTTTTCGCGGTCGCGGGCCCTGCCTTGCGCCTGGGCAAGAAGCTGATGGGCCGCGGTGAGCTGAGCCTGCGTGAAATACGGCTCGTTGGGCGTTCCCAAGTGTTCGATTTCTTTGGCCGCTAGCTTTTCCCAGCTCATTTTGTCAGTGACATACCAAACAGCCGCCTGAACCGATTCCTTTTCGTTGTCGAATTTGCCTGTTCCAACCATCACCAAAAGTTCTTGAAGGACGGGATCGCTGGAATATTCTTCGAGCTTGATAAGGCGGTACGTCATCTTGGGCCGGGGTTCCGGACGGCCATGGTTGAGGCAAACGGTTGTGATGGGAACTTGGACGGTTTTTTCAGGCGGGATGGAAAAGAACCCGCCGCCCATGCCCCCCATCATTCCGCCGCCGCCGCCGCCACCCATGCCGCCCATGCCTCCGCCGCCCATACCACCACCGCCCATGCCTCCGCCGCCCATGCCACCGCCCATCGACTGGCCCCCACCCATACCACCACCGCCCATGCCCCCGCCCATGCCGCCACCTCCCATTCCGCCGCCCATGCCGCCGCCACCATACCCTTGCTTCAAGACTTGTGACGCGGCGACGGCCTTGGGAAATTTAACGGTGAGGGCTTTCTTGGTCTTGTTCTGAATGAAAACGTTGCCGGAAAGAGAATCTTTGGGAATCATGGTCGCATCGATCGACCCTTCTTCGATCCCGTCGAAAAGTTCCACCGTGGGAGCCGCCGGATCGTAGGAAAGTTTTTTGATCGGCCGTTGCTTCGTCGTTTTTGCCGACTTTTTGGCGGTTGATGGTTTGTCGGTCGACTTGGTGGCCGCCGTCAAACTCGTTGAAATCGCCAACACCGCGCACGCCGTCAGCATTGCCGCCCGGAAGACCAAGCTCGATTTGGAAAAAGAGATTCGCATTGATTTTCCTTTGCAAAATTCGGCAAACTGCCGGACGCACGGCAGCAATCACAAGCCGTCAGACTACCCCTAATAGTCTACCCCACCAGACCGGCGCGATGCAACAGCGTTGTCGCATTCTGAATCCAATTTGAGATCGGCTGGCTGGCCCGGCAATCGGCAGCTTTCCCGCCGAGGGTTTTGCCAATTGCCCAATTGGAATGATTGTCAGCCCGGCGTTTCTTCATACATCTTGTCTCCTCGTTCCAGGCGCAGTGCCGTGGTGGCGATGCGATGCGCGGCTCGGGGAGTGGGGCAAAATGCGGCCAGTTGTCGCACGACTGCGATCATGATCAGTTCGCATTCGCGGCCCGGGCCCCAATCGCGGCACTGCCGCACTGCCGCCTCGAGCACCTGCAGCGCATGGAAATCGAGATCTTCCCGGACTGTCGCGTGCGCCAAGAGATCGACAAGCTCGGAATATGGCTGGCCCACTCGCAGCCAGCGGGCCACGATCAAGGCTGCTTCGTCGACGTTCGATTGCTGATCGAGACAGGAAAGCAGCCCGTGGCGAAGGCCTTCGATATCGGTCGGAAGCGCACCCAGCTTTCGCGGGTCGCCGGCAAAGCGCGCGGGGGGCACGTTGAGAAACCTGTCCATGTAGACCGCCAGCGCGGCGTGAAACACGCCGCGCACGATGCCGGGCGCGGGCGAGCGCTTCACCGCCTGATGCACGGCGCACGCGAAGATAAACGTGTGCCTGGGGTTGAACCAGTCGGCGACTTCGTTATTGGTCGAGAATCGGGCCAGCCTGACGGCAGCAGCGTAAGCCACTCGCTGGGCCAGCACTTGCGCCGAAACGCCGCCGGCCAGCTTTTGCTTGAGCACTTCGATAATCGCCAATGGATCATCGCCCAGCAGCACGGGCAAAAGATCGCCCGCGCCGTCGCATGATCGGCTCGAACCGGTTCGAAGAAGCGCGGGCAGCTCGGTTTCGGCGGCGCGCAGAGGTTCGATCAGCTCTTGAGGATGGTGCCAGTGCGCATCTTCTTCGGCGCCGCGCGCCGAGACGGTTGGGGCGATGACAAGCGGCAGGACGGCGCTGGCGTGCTTCCAGCCGACGAGGTCCAAGAGTTCGAACGCCTTGTTCCAACCGTCGAAGACATGCCCGATCTGCGCATAGATTCGATCGCCGGCGGCAGTGAACACGAGCTCGGCCAGCGCCGCGGGCGTTTCCAAACGGGCAATGGCCGTGAGCAACACGCGTTCGCCGGCGTCGCGGTGACGGGCGCGCACCCAGGCGCGCAGCCATCGGGTAAGCCGCTCGGGAGAATGCGTCGCATCGGCCAGCGGCTCGCGCTCGCGGCGCGCCGGGGCGTCGCTGCAATCTGCCCCAACCTGCCGGCCTGCGCGCAGTACGAGCTGATAGGCCGTCTCGGGGCGCAACTCCGGAAGCAAGTTGGCGGCGATCGCCAAGAGCGTCATGCCCTCGCCCCAGCGGTCGTGATTCCGGCTGCCGAATTGCGAGATTTCGCCGATGATGAATGGCCAATCGGCCCCCGAGCGGCGCAGCCCCAAAATCGACTTGGCCTGCACCAGGCTCACGTCGTGAGCCAGTCCCTGCGCCAACCGCCGCAAGTATTCGCCGCAGTTTGCCGTATTACGCGGCCGCCGCGCGACATAAACCAGTCCGTCGCGA
>DATGKC010000398.1:0-2610 GCA_035294845.1 Planctomycetaceae bacterium
AAAAAACGCGCCCGCTATCAGCCCGACTACAAGGACGAGCCATGCGCGACAGCGCCCATCATCAAAATGGCAACCGCCAAACAAAGACGCGCCTACAAGGCACTTCAAGCGGCGACTTAAAAATCGTTAACGGCGTTGCCCGGCCGGGGTGCTGCTCGATCGACGCGCTCAGTCCGGGGGTCTTCGCTTCGCTCGACCCCCGGCTATCGGCTGGCAACCTTTCAGGTTGCCGGTTCCCAGCCAAGCCCCGGTGGTCCCGCCGTAGCACAACGCGCATGACACGATGCACGAATCGGCGCTACTTGGGCGTGCCACATCGCAGAGCGTGCAATTCTCGAAGTCTACGAGAGCAGACCCCAAACCCAGAGGGCCGGAGCGTACACCGTGTTCAAAGTTTCGAAAATTGACTTTGGCAAAATGCCGAGTGCGTAAAGCCCGACTGCGCCAATGAATGACGCCGGATACATGGCCATCGCCGCCAGAAACGCCAAGAGCCACCAGAACCGTGTTTCCCGTTTTTTCAAATCCGTGCTCATCCGTGATCTCCCGAGAGGCTCGTTAAATGTTCGACCTCATGCTCGGGGATTCTATCATGAGTCGCGAGATTTCCGGAAGATCGGTGCGACTGGGGTTCAACCCCGCACTTCCCTCGGGTAGACTGAGCGCCCGCTAACGATGAGGAGCTCCGCGTCTTACGGTCCCCCATAATCGAAGTCGTTTGCGCTAACGCCGCAGGAACGCGCTGCCATGAATCGCAACCGATGGCTGATTGTGGTCGGAGCCCTCCTGATCCAACCCTGCCTGGGCGCCATTTACGGTTGGGGCGTGTTTGTCCCCACGTTGAAAGCCACCCGCTCGGAGCTCGTTGTCACCCTATCGGCCGAAGTTCTCGGCGTCGACAAATCATCGCACGCCGAGCTGGTGCGTGAGTACAAGCAGCTCAAAAAGCGCCTCGCCGACGCGCACTCGTCAGAGCGCGACGCCGCCAAAGCCGATCTCGAACGGTTTCTGGCCGATGTCGTCCCTGCTCGGGTGCAAGTCTCCGATTCCGTGTGGGCGCGGCAACACTACGGGTTCAGCGGGAAAGAGGCCCAGGCCGTCTTTTCGACGGGCCTGATGGTCTTCGCCATCGTCATGATTTTCGCCGGACGCTGGCAGGATCGCGACGGGCCGCGAGTTGTCGCTTTCACCGGGGGCCTGGTGCTGGCCGCAGGCTACGTCCTGGCCGCGTTCGCCGGACCGAATTTCCGGAGCCTGCTGTTGTTCATTGGGGTTATCGGCGGGGCAGGCATCGGGATGGGCTATGTTTGTCCGATTGCTGCGTGCGTCAAATGGTTTCCTGATCGAAAAGGCGTGATCACGGGGCTCGCCGTGGCCGGATTCGGGGGCGGGGCATTTCTATTCATCAAAATCGCCGGCGGCTGGGGCGGCATGCTGGCGGCGCACGGAGTTCCGGGAACGCTTTTGACATATGCCGGCCTCTTCGCCATCGCGATCACGGTCGGTTCGTTGCTGTTGCGAAATCCGCCCGCGGGCTGGCAACCGGAAGGCTGGAATCCGCCCGCAGTCGGTGCACCGGCGAAGTCGGCCTCGAGAGATTTCACACAACGTGAGACCTTGGGCACGCGCACTTTCTGGATGTTGTGGCTGGCATTCGCGTGCGCTTCGAGCTGTGGACTGATGGTCATCGGCTCGCTGAAGGACTTCGGCGTTCGAGAAGGCGGACTCTCGGACGCCGAAGCCGAAGGGGCCTTGGGCCTGTTGGCGATTTTCAATGCCATGGGGCGAATCGTATGGGGCTGGGCATCGCAGCGACTGGGCGCTCGCCGCGCTCTGGTCTTCGTCTCGCTGCTGCAGGCGCTGATGGTGCTGGCTCTCATTAAACTGGGTTCACAGGTTTGGACCTTAGAGATTGCCGCCTGCTGGGTGGGATTTCAATTCGGCGGGAATCTGGCGCTGTTCCCGTTGTTGACGGCCGAATACTTCGGGACGAAAAACCTGGGGGCCAATTACGGGCTGGTATTCACCGCCTATGGAGTGGGAGGCATTCTCGGCCCAATGCTCGCCGGCAGTGTCTGGGATACGCTGCACTCGTATCGCTGGGCCTTTGTGCCGGCCGCAGTGGGATGCCTTGCCGCCATGCTGCTGGCCAAGGCCATCCCGCCCGCCTCCGATGATGACGATCCGCTCGCCTTCCGAGATTGATTCGGGCTGCTGTTCTTCCGCCGATCCTTCGTTCTATTCTGACGGACGATCAGCGCGGCTCTGAACCAGTGCGACGAAGTCATGCAACTCGGCGGCGTTGAGATCGGACACGGCCCAGTACGCCAGACCCGCAGACGACCACTGCCACATCTGAAAATTGTTCTGCCGCTGCAGTCGCGGTGCGGTGGCGCCCGAAGCGGCCGCGGGCCAGATGAAGAGGTTGATGACGTGGTCGCGGCGCCGATAGACGAGGGCGGCAACGCGCCGGTTGTCGAGGTAGTCGAGCCTGCCCCCTTGCAGCGGAAAGCCCTCGTTCGCCAGATCGCCGACCCACGGAGAAAAATCAAGCCTCCCGCCAAACCAAGGCTTGACTGTATGTTCGTCGGATGATTCGACATCATGCAG
>DATGKC010000399.1:0-4968 GCA_035294845.1 Planctomycetaceae bacterium
TGACTCCCCGGATATTGTTCGGGACGATCTTCGGCAAGATCCGTGGCAAATGCCATCAATACCTCAAAGCGGTCGCCAATCGTGCGATGGAAGTCGGGGACATTGGGCCAGACTCGCAAGATATTCCGACGGTCGAGGCAGTCATTGATTCTGACGTCGGCGTCCTCCAGCGCGAGGACGCCATCGTCCGGAATCGGATAGTCAATCAGGTTCAGGAACTCGACTTTCAAAAACTCCACGGGACCGAAGGCTGCCATTTTCTTGCGAACCTCGTCGGAGACAACCAGGTTGCTGCAAGGCGAGCATATATCGGGCATCCAACGCCCGTTGCGCCAGATTTCGAGAGGATCGCGAACGTCTGTCGTTAAGTTCGCATCGGGACAGTCGAGAAAAGGATCTCCACCCTTCCTCTGCCCGAGGCCGTGGAACATGTAATGGTGAATCAACAGTCGCTTGCCGAATGGAGCCGGCCTTTCGCCGATGCAGTGCACTTTCATGGTTTCACCGTACCTCAGCAGCCGGGGCGGCAAGCGCGCTGCGCGTCACCGCGCAGCAGCGCGGTGCCCGCCGTGTTCACGGCAACGAAACGGTCACCAACCGAATGATGGTTTTTGATGCGGCCGCGGCCAGCACGCGCTTAAAATGCCCAAAACTGCAATAGCGGAAGCTCTCTCTTGAGGTTGATCATTCCAGGACTGTCCAGCGGGACGTCGGTTTCCAATATGGACAGCCGCATCAACCTAGAAAGCGATTTCAGCCCCGCTTCGGTCACTTCCGTTCAGTCAAGTCTCATCCGAGGCTGCCTGTTGATCTTTGGAGATTCGACGGTTACGGGTAAATGCTACGCGGACCTTGATCTTTGTGTCAACGAAATTCAACAGTCGAAAAGCGGGTCGATCCATTCATTGAACCCGGCGCTGCGCCGAGCAATGACCGCTTGGGTACGGGGCAGCGCCGGCCGGTGGTTGGGAATTGCAAAATGAAAATTGAGAATTTGAAATTGAAAATTGGAATGCGCCCGCATCGGACGGCGGGTCAGCAATGGCCTGAATCGTCGCTTTGGCGCTTTGGCCCATTCGCTTGACGCGCGCAGAGGGACTGACCGATACTTGACGGCGCCTGCAACTCCCTTTCGCATCCATCCTGGAGGAATGTCTGATGAACGCTCGGAATATGGCCATATGCACGATCGGTGGATTTGTTGTTGCCGCGCTGCTGCTCGCTCCGCGCACGCACCCGGTCGCCGCCGAAACTGGCTCGAAAGGCGTTTTTTCGATGCTCAAAGTCGGCCAAATGGTGGAATTCACGTCTGGTGCTTTCGGCGCCCAAATCACGACTTACGAAGACGCCGAAAGTAAGCCGCAAATGAAACACAAGATCAAAGAGATCGGCGACGATTACATTGCACTCGACTATGACGACAAAGATGCATCCGGAGCGAGAGTCGAATTTCGGCTGCCGATTACCGCCATCTCAGGCGTGACTCACGTTGGAAAGACGACGGCGCCGAAGAAGCCCGCAACGACACCTAAGAAGAAGACCACCGGGAAATCGGCCGAATAATCCGGCACAGCTCCCCAGCGCCGATCGCCAAAGAGATCACGGGGAATCGTCGATGGACTCTCAATCGCTGCCCTTTGTCGAAGAGCTCTACGCCGATTACCTGCAGAACCCCCAGGGAGTGCCGGCCGATTGGCGCGACTATTTCGACTCGGTTCGCGACGGCCGACAGGACTCTTTCCGACCGGCTACCGACATCGCGTTTCCGCGCCAGAGCCTGTTTCACTCTTCTTCGAACGGCGACGGCTCGCGGCCCCAGGCCCAAGGCGCATTCGACAATGCCCTCTTGCAGGAGCGCGTCGATCGGCTGATTCACGCCTACCGAGTTCGCGGCCACATGGCGGCCCACGTCGATCCGCTGGGCCAGTCTCGGCCCATTCCGCCGGAGCTGGCGCCCGAATTCTACGGCCTCTCGCAGGCCGATCTCGATCGGCCCGTGGCGGCGTCAGTGGGGCGCGAATCCCAAATGCTGCCGGTGCGGCGGATATTGCAGCGCATGCGGAACACGTATTGCCGGTTCATCGGCGCGCAATTCATGCACATCGACGAATTGCCGCTTCGCAAATGGCTTCAGCAGCGCATGGAATCGACCGAGAACCGGCTCTCCCTCAGCCGCGAAGAGCAACTGCGAATCTTGACGCGGCTCACCGACGCCGTGGTCTTCGAAGAATTTTTGCAGAAGAAATACGTGGGAGCGACCAGCTTCTCGCTGGAGGGGGCCGAAAGCCTGATCCCGCTTCTCGACCTCTTGATCGAGCGCTCAGGCGACGAGGGGGTCGAAGAAATCGTGATGGCCATGGCGCACCGCGGGAGACTGAACGTCCTGGCAAATATCTTGGGCAAGCCCCCGCGGGCCATCTTTCGCGAATTCGAAGACGTCGATCCCGACCTGCATTTAGGACACGGAGACGTGAAATACCACCTGGGCCACAGCAGTTTGTGGAAGACCGCATCGGGGCATTCTGTCCACCTGTCGCTCTGCTTCAACCCCAGCCATCTGGAGTTCGTCAATCCCGTGGCCCAGGGACGCATGCGCGCCAAGCAAGATCGCTTCGGCGACCGAGAACGGCGGCGCGGAATGGTGCTGCTCATTCACGGCGATGCGGCGTTCGCCGGCGAGGGCATTATTCAGGAATCGCTCAATCTCAGCGGCCTGGCGGCGTACACGGTCGGCGGGACGATTCACGTGGTCGTCAACAACCAGCTCGGCTTCACCACGCTGCCTGGCGAGGGGCGTTCGAGCACCTACGCCACCGACGTGGCCAAAATGCTGCAAATCCCGATTTTTCACGTGAATGGAGAAGACCCGGAGGCGGTGGCCCAGGTCGTGCAGTTGGCCCTCGATTTTCGACGGGAATATCAGCGCGACGTCGTGATCGACATGTACTGCTACAGGCGCCGCGGCCACAACGAAGGGGATGAGCCCGCGCTCACTCAGCCCGTGATGTACCGCGCCATCGAGCAATGCGAGCCGGTTCGCGAGAATTATCTCGACCGGCTGCTCTTGCTCGGCGAAATCAGCGTGGAAGAATCCGACCAGATCGCCGAAAAGCGCCGGGCCCTGCTCGAACAGGAGCTGGCGCTGGCCCGCGGCCATGAATACGTCTCGGCCGCTGAAGTTCCCAGCGGAGTTTGGGCGGGAATCGTCGGACGCTGCAACGAGCAGCCCGAGCGAGTTGCCACGGGCGTGCCGGCCGACCGATTGACTGCCCTTTTGCAATCTCAGACTAACCTGCCGGCCGACTTTCACCTCCATCCGAAACTCGAACGCCCCCTCAAATTCCGTCGCGAAATGGCAGAAGGGAAGCGGCCCCTCGACTGGTCGGCCTCCGAAGCCCTGGCTTTGGCGACGCTCGCTGTCGAAGGCTTTCGCGTGCGGTTGACCGGTCAAGACGCCGCGCGCGGCACATTCAGCCAGCGGCACGCCGTTTTGTACGATGTCAACGACGCTCACACGTACTGCCCGCTTCAGAACCTCGATCCGGAGCAAGCGGCCGTCGAAATCTGCAACAGCCCGCTCTCTGAGGCAGGCGTCTTGGGCTTCGAGTACGGATACAGTCTCGATTGGCCGGACGGACTGGTGATGTGGGAAGCGCAATATGGCGATTTTTGCAACGCCGCGCAGGTCATCATCGACCAGTTCATCGTCAGCGCCGAAGACAAATGGCGGCGGCTGAGCGGCCTTGTGCTCTTGTTGCCGCATGCCTTTGAAGGCCAGGGCCCCGAGCATTCGAGCGCGCGAGTCGAACGGTTCCTGGAGATGGCCGCCGAGCAGAATATCCAAATCGTCTGGCCCTCTACCCCCGCCCAGTATTTTCACGTGCTCCGCCGGCAAGTGCTCAGGCGCTGGCGCAAGCCGCTCGTCGTGATGACTCCCAAAAGCCTCTTGCGGCATGCCGAGGCGGCATCACCGCTGGCTGATTTGGCTGAAGGGGAGTTCCATGAGGTGCTGCCTGATGAGCGCGGCGAAGCGCCCGAGCAAACTAGCCGCATCTTGATCTGTTCTGGTAAAATCTACTACGAGCTCGCGAGGCGGCGCAATGAGCTGAATCGCAACGATGTGGCCGTGCTGCGGCTCGAAGAACTGTATCCGCTGCCGATCGAGGCGTTGCGGGGCGCCCTGGCAGGATTCGCCGACGGCACGCATGCCGCGTGGGTGCAGGAAGAACCGCAGAACATGGGCGCCTGGCGATATCTGCAAAGCCGGCTGGGAGGAAGTCTCTTCGGGCGACTGCCGTTCTCTGGCATATCCCGGCCGGAATCGGCCAGCCCCGCGACCGGTTCGGGCAGCAGCCACAAGCTCGAGCAAGAGCGGCTTTTGAACGAGGCGTTTGGCGGCAGCTAACAAGGTTCAAGCAGCCTCACCCAGGGCTCTACTCCAACGGATCGCGATCATGCCTGTCGAATTGAAGATTCCCTCGGTCGGCGAGTCGATCACCGAAGTCGTGGTCGGCGCCTGGCGCAAGTCGGTCGGGGACGCCGTCGAGCAGGACGAAGATGTGGTCGAGCTCGAAACCGATAAGGCCACGTTCGACCTGCCGGCCCCCGCGGCGGGCGTGATTACCCAGATCTTGAAGAAATCGGGAGAGGCGGCGGCGGTCGGCGACGTGATCGGCTACGTGGGCGAAGCGGGAGAACGCGAGGTTCCGGCGCAAAAGCCCGAGGCCGCGCCTGCCGCGGAACCGGCGGCTCGCGCTTCACCTCAGCCCGCCGAATCGAAGCCTGCGGCCGCATCTGGCGCTTCGGCGCAAGCTGGAAAAAAACCTACCGCCGGCCCGGCGCAAACGCCGCCGCCGCGCAGCGATAAAGCGGGCGATCGCAAGGCAGAGGCCGCCGCAGCGCCGCCGGCGCGCGCCGCCGGTGCCTCCAAAACAGAAGCTCCGCCGCAAGAAAAAAAGCCGCCGGCCG
>DATGKC010000400.1:0-8966 GCA_035294845.1 Planctomycetaceae bacterium
AGCCGCAGATTGACACCGGGCCCGCCCATTTGAACCGGACTTGGAGCCCCTCCCGGCGATGAGCTGCCGTTTGACGGATCGCCCGAAGAGGCTCCGCCGTCTCCCGTTTCGTCCCATGAGCCGGCGCTCGTCGACGGAGAGCCAGACGACGGAGACCCCTTTGAACGCCCAGTATTTGAGCGAGACCGCGCCCGCGAGCTGCCCTCAGACGGACCCCCGCCGGAACTCGAATCGGCGCCCGCGCCGGCGAAATGATTGGTTCCCATGCTTCGATCGCCGTCTGCCGGCAGAAATGGAATCGAGTCGCCTGGCTCAGAACCCTTCCCGGACGCGCTGCGGAAACCACCCGCGTCTAGGTCAACCGGCAAACCCAAGGGCTCGTCGCCATCGCCGGAACCGTCACCGCCGGCAGTGCCGAATGGTGACCCGGACATGGCGGCCGGACGTGCGCTGCTGCCGGCGCCGCGGCCTCCCTTTCGATTTCCGCTGGCGACTCCCTTTCCGGCGCCAATGGCTGAGCCGGGCGCACCGCCGGTATTTGACAAACTGTCGGCGGAAAAGAAATCCGGCTCGCCGTCGGTTCCCAGCCCTGGCCGGTCCCCTTTCTTTCCATCGAAGGCGCCATTCAAATCGCGCGGCGCGCCGTTCGGCGCGCCCAATCCGAAATTATCGCCGCTGATATTCCCGGCGCCGAAATTCCCAATCGGTCCGCTTCCGCCTGCGCCGTGCGTTGCTGCGCCGGCGACTTGCGCCCCTCGTGCGCGAGGAGCACTACGTCCACTGCCAGCCGTGCTCGCCGTTGCGCGTCCCGATTGGGACGATGTTCCAGTCCGGAAATCGAAAGCAGATGAATTCGAAGCGTCACTGGTTTGCGTTGAAGCACCGCCGACCTTGAAATCCTCATTCATCGTTGTCGACTGTCCCGCGCCCGATTTAGCGGTGCCGCGGGCCCCCGTGTCGGCTAAGCTTTTTTCGGTCGATCCGGTCGGCCTTGCTGTTGCCGATCCCGCGCCGGTCGTGCCGCTCGAGTCGTTCAGGCCGTCGCCCGGTAGCCGCGTTCCCGAACGGTCTCGATAAGCGCGAGTCCGGGGCCCGAGATGGATGGAAGGTTGCTTACGGCTGCCGCCCCCCGCACCGTAAGGAATCGCGGGCGAGTCATCAGCCATGTCATCGGCCAGAGAACCACCGGGACGTTGATTTCGTGACGGCCCGCCTGGCCCGCCGGCGCGCGCGTCAACCAGCGATGGGCCGATTTTGCCGCGGTCATCAAACGCAATCTCAATGGCGTCCCTGACGACCGACTTGGCCACGGGATCGGAAGTGGGGGCGCTGATTTTGAAATCTTCATCGACCAACTCGTACCCGAAGTTTGCTCCCAGCGGGGCAAGCATGCTGCGCGCCTGGTAGTACGTGTCTACGCCGCTGGGGCGGACGAGCAAAAGAATATACGGCTCAGGCTCGGTCTCGGGCGACTCGCGGCGGCGCCTGGCCCAGTAGCGCAACAACGCCTGAGTGCCGGTGAGCAGCGGGTTATACCGCTCCGGAAAGTCATCGAGATCGCGAGCGCTGATCGATTCGTCTTCCGACAGGAACCGATACCCCTTGCCGCTGCATTCGATGTAGACCGGTCGGCGGACCGTCCCCGAACTGCCGTCGTAGGGGACCAGAGCATATTCATTGGGCCTGTCGGCTTGCTTGCGATTGAGCACGTCGATGTTTTTGCGGGTCTGCGCGATTTTTTGCGCGATGGCTTCTTGCCGGGCCTTGATCTTCTCTTCGGCCTCGGCCAGCGATTGGCGCGCATCGCCCGCGGATTCGCCCTTGAGGCGAGTCTTCAAGAGCTGGTCGTCGACATCCTTAAGCTGGCACAGGGCCTCTTTCAGAAGCAGCTTCTGGCGGCGAAGCTCAGCCTGCCGCGCGCTCAGTCGTTCGCGCGCATCCGCCAGCGATTGCAACCAGGCCTGGCGGCGTTTTTGGCCTTCGGCGGCGCGCTCCGCCGCGAGTTGGGCAAGATCAGGTCCAGGAGCGGCCACCGGCACGGCGGGCTCGGCGGGGGGCTCAGGTTCGGGAGCGATTTCGGTGGGTCGCGTTTCCTCGGCACGGCGCGCCAGTTCGCGGGCGAGTGCCCGCTCTTTGATCTTCGGAGTCATCGCCAGCAGCATGAGGATCAACGATCCCATGGTGCAAACCAGCGTGTCGAGAAAAGGAAAAAGCGAAATCGGCGAGTGCGAATTCGAGCGGCGACGCATGCAGCATTCCTGTATGAGTCAGGCGGCATGGGCCTTGGCGCGGATCGTCAACATATGCACGGCGGCATTCAGGCTTTGAATCGATTCTTCAAACGCCTCGACGGCGCGAACCGACTGCAAATTGTGCGTCAACGTCGATTGCAGCCGAACGAGCTCTTCTTCTTGCCCCGCGACCAGGCGCAAAGTTTGCCCGTGTCGCTGGAGCTCTTGCAACTGTTCGATGATCGCTCCCGTGGCGCGGCTCAAGTCGTCGTGCCAGCCGCGAACCGAGTTTTCGAGCAATGCCGCAGAGCTGGCCGTCCGGCCCTCTTGCTCTTGGCGGGCCGCATTCATTTGCGACTGCAAAGCCTGCCAGATGTCGTCGACCTGCTTGAGGAACATTTGCTGGTGCTCTTCTCCCATTTGCTGCAGACCGGCCGTCACGCGCGAGAGCTCCATCCCCACGGCGCGGAAGCCCGTGAGAAAATCGTCTCTGGCCTCATCAAGCTGCTGCGAGTGGCTGGCCAGTCCCGCCACCATTCCCTTTTGCAGCAACTCCGAAAATTGTGATTGCTGGTCTTGGGCGGCCTTGATCCAGCGGCCGCGCAAATCTTCAATCGCCTTTTCCCACAGCCCCATCTGCCAATTGATCAGCGTTTCGGTCCGTTCGAGCAAGTGCGCGGCCGCTTTGCTTTCGGCTGCCGCCAAGGGAGCCGCGGGCAGGGCCGGGCCCGTGAGATTCAAACAGGGAGCCAGCCGGCCGATTCCAAACTGCTCGATGCGCGCAAGCGCCAGGCTTTCACCCCGCTGCAAGAGAAATGCGAGAACGGCAAGCACCACCGACATCATCAGGGCCTGCGCCGTCGGATCGAACGCGGCGCCAAGCCCCGTGACCAAGGCCTGCGCCGAGGCGCCGGGCTCTTCAAGGTCGATGCTGCGGATGGCCGTTGCAATGGCCATCACCGTCCCCAAAATCCCAAGCACCGGCGTCGTCCAGATGATTGTCCGTACCAGCAAGTAGCTCGAACTCAGGCTTTCGACGGCGAGGTCCGCCAGATACCGCAGATGATCTTCCACGGCGGCGCTGGAGCCCGCGCCGCGGCAGGCGACATACTCGCACAAATCGCGAATTCGGCCGACAAGTTTCGTCGTCCGCAGCCCGGCTGGAACGCTGTCGGTCGCCGCAAACATTGACGAAGCGCGGGCAGACGGAGCCTCAATTCCTTCGAGCGATGCCGCGTCGACGACGATCAGCTTGAGCGCCCGATGTTCTTGGACAAGGCTGATGCTCTTACGGAGCAGCATCGCCAAACCGAGAAAGAACAGGCCCGTTTCGGCGTATTGGATCGGATGATTCGAAAAATAACGCGCCAGCGCGGTTTCATATTCCGGGAGCGAGGCAATGGATAGGTAGAAACCCAAACAAAGCGCCGGTCCCCAAAGCCAGGGCGACAGGAGGAACTCCATTCGACCGTCTTGAGTAGGCGTCTCACGGGTGGGGGCGTCTGAAGCAGTTCCGGCTGGCATCCTTGCAATTCCTTCCTTAAGTCTGACCTTTAATATTTGGCCGGCCGCACGTCGTCCACTTTCCAATAAATCCGGGTACCGAGGGACTCGCTGGAAAGAGGGCGACGGGCCGGCATATTCCCTTTTTTCGGCATATTGCTCAATATCGACCTGAATTGACGCGAGGTTTGATAAAAAAGGGAGTTTGGCCGTGAAGCGTCTGCCTCGAATTCCCAAAGCCCCCAAATCCCTTATTTGTTATTCGTGGCGCTTCTGAATCAACGTTTGTTCCAATTGCGGCGGTTTCTCTCGATATTCGGTCTACAACGGATCGAACGAATAGAGAATCATGACGCAGCGCACCCCGACAATGCGATTCGCCGCGCCTGGCATTGCCGTCGGAATCACTTTGGCGCTGTTCACGCCAGGCTGCCTGCACCTGTCCTCGCAACCTTCGAACGGCGCGACCGCAACTGCTCAGGCAGTTTCGCAAAGTGAGGAAACTGCTGAACCACCAATTCTCGAACCAGGGGATTCGAAACCAGCGCGGCAGTATGGCGACATCGTGCAAGTTGGGGCGTCCGATGAAAACGATCAATCAACCGCACCGGGCGAATCGTGGTTTCCGGGGCGAGAACTTTCACGTCGACCCGGCATCCTGGAGCAAGAGCTGAATTCCGGATCGAATTTCGCGCGCGGAATCGGTTCATCGATCGGCGATGACCCGCACGCACGCCTGGGCGAGAACGATCAGCCCGCGTCGTTCGACGCCGAATTAGGGGACGCGCAAGCCGCTCCCGGCAATGAGCCGGCAATAGATTTCTCAAACGATGACTGCAGCGAGCTGTGCGAATGCCGGTCCATCAGCTTCAAAGACGACATTTGGGGCATTCCGTCGATGCTATGGAACGACAATTTGTCGCTGTTCAATTGGAAGAACGCAATCATCCTGGGAGCTGCGGCGGGGGGAAGCGTGGCTGTCAGAGACAATCTCGATATGAGAGTGCGGCGCGAAACGGCCGAACACTCCTTGCGCTGGGGCGAAGGGAGCGTCGTCTTGCGGCAGTTTGGCGAATACACCGTGCAAGTGCCTGTACTGGCCGGCGTCTACGGTTTGAGCCTCTGGAGCGGCGACGATCGTCTCCATGAGTTTTCGAAGGCGGCAATTTCAGCGTACTCGCTTTCGGCGATGTACACCGTCACGATCAAAGGCATCACGAACACCCAGCGTCCCACCAACCAGTTCGAAAACGGACATTACGGCTTCCCTTCGTACCACGCATCGAGCACGTTCAGCCTTGCGGCGGTCGTCGAGCAATATTACGGCTGGCAGGCCGGCGTGCCCGCCTATGTGCTGGCCGGGTTGGTCGGTTGGAGCCGCATAGATCAACGCGAGCATGATTTGTCGGACGTGCTGTTCGGATCGGTGTTGGGCTGGGTGATCGGCCGAACCGTTGCCGCCGCGCACCTGAACCAAACCCCGAATCTGCGCATCACGCCGTTCTACGACGCGTCGAACCGCACGTCGGGCGTTTCCGTCGATGCCAAATTCTAATGCCTCGCGAGGCATTCCCGCAGGACGCGCGTCGTCGCGCGCCGGACGTGCAACGATGCCACCGTGGCGAGAGCGCTGCCTGAGGCCGAACGTCAATCCCACCACCAGCGATGCTTGAGCGGGCGATTTTTGGCGAGCGCCTGGTCGTGAATCGTTTGCAGCTTGTCGCCGGCATCGTGGCCGAATCCATCATGGCCCAGAAGCTGCCAGGGATCGATCACAATGCCTCCGCCGACTTGCGCCACAAACGTTTTGCCGCCGATAACTTTGAAGTTGCTCACGCTCTCGACTTGACGCGGGATATTGCGCTTGCCGATCGGCGCGCGCTGCGCATCGAGAAACAACGACATCGGCCAGCCGACTTTTGCCGCCAGCCGCTCTTTCTTCACTAGCGCTGCCAGCACAGCCAGGTCGAACAGGCTCTGCAGCTCGGCGAAGACGGGGGTTGCGTCGGCGAGCTCGGCAAATCGGTCGGTGAATTGTTTCGAGAATTTCTGAGTGCTGATGCGCGTGAAGGGCGCGTCCGAGCGTTTGCCGTTTGCCGAAACGAGCTCTTCCTGCGACAGAAGCTGCACGCGCTGCCCGCTGAATTCGAAGCCCAATCCATCGGCCGTCTTGGTGAAAACGTCATAACAGGGAATGAACCACCAGCGCTGCATGCTGTTTCCACCGGGGCCGACCATCGACAAATGGCTGCGAAAACCCTTGATGCGCGCCGCATCGACCCCGATCGCCAGGCGCTTCATGCGAATGTCGGCTTCGACGAGCAGCTCGGAAAAGTGCGACTCGGCGGGGACTCCTGAAACGCTCACATCCTGCATGCCCAAAACGCTTCCCAGCCGCGAAAAATCGGCCTTCGACGTCTCGAGCGATGCCGCCGCGCTGTGGTCGGCGACAAATTTCGAGAGCTTCGCGAGATTGGCTTCCGTCGGATCAATCGAACAGCGGATGATCCCGCCTCCTCGCTCAATCGACCGCAGCGCGACCATCAAGTCATCCAGCCGAAGCGCCGGCCGGCCCGTGCTGACGCCGATGGCCCGGCCCGCCGCATCGATGGCGTACCCCTCGGCGGGACCGGCGATCACGAGGTCGCTTTCGTCAGGGTACACGAATACGTAATCGATTCGCTGCAAGCCTGCCAGAAACTGCATCTCGCTGGTCACGTGCTTTTTGTCGCGGGCAAATTCCTCGCAGGCCGCCTCCAACTCGACCAGCGAGATCTTGCGAAGCCCGCTGCTCTCGTTGAGGTCGCCGGGAAGCGATTTGCCTGCCAGCTCCTGGCGGCGGACTTTGTCGAGGCGGCTCGACTTCGACCGATCGAAAACGGCCTTCACGACTCCCTGCGAGTCGACGAAGATTCCGCCGCTGGTTGTTCCACTCTGACCCGACTGCCCCGAAGTCCCCGAGGTTCCGGACGTCCCCGATGTGCCCCCCGAAATTTGCGCGACGGCCGGCCTCTCACTCGAAATCAGCAGCGCGAGCCCGATTCCCGCCGCGAACAGACGCGCTTTTCGTCGATCCATGACAATCCCTTCAATCATTCTCTGTTTCAGAAACCGGCGGCAAATCGACGGGAATTCGGCAGATCGCACATTGGCCGAAATTCTCTTCCACTTCGACATAGAGCGACGTAACCAGCGCCAGCGCCTCTCGCGGCAGGGTCAAGAGCAACTGCTGGCCGATCCACCAGGCCAGCCGCTCGGCCGTCGTGTTCTCTATCGGCAAGAGGATGCAATCCTCTCGCGGAAAGACCCAGCGCCTCTCTTCGAACGTCAGCTCGACATCCCGCTCGCTCGTCCAAACGTTGATCGTCTTGTGCTCGGTCGGCACGAGCATGCGGTGATCGAGCTCGCCCACGATTTTCTGCACGGCGTCGCGCAGGGCGATAAAATCGACGACGTAAAAATTCTCGCCGAGCGCGCCGGCCGCTTCGACCGCGACGCGCCAATTGTGGCCATGCAACCTTTCGCACAGGTTGCCCTCGAGCGTGATGAAATGAGCCGCGCTGAAGACGAGCGAATCTTTCGTGACGCGAACGCGATATTGCTCAGACATGACGTTGCCGACTTGAACGAGGCGCTGACACCGGCCATTGTACGCCGAACAGAGCTCGGAAGCCATTACGCGCGGCCGCAGTCCGCGATTTCCGAAAAGGTCTGCTGGCGCGGCTGGTGGGGGCAGATTGGCCGACCCGAACGGTCGCGGAGTACTCAGTACTCAGTTCTCAGTTCTCAGTTTTCAGTTCTCACGATCCAGCGCCGCCTGCGGAATGGCCACTGTTCCATCTCGAAATGCCGCAAACAGCGAGGCGGCGATCAAGTCGGCCGTTGTCCCCGGGTTGCGTCGGTTCCCATCCGATCGCAACCAGTCGTCGAATCGCCTCAGGTCATCGTGCGCGCTCGAGGATACCGCTCGAATCGCGTTCAAGACGGCTCGAGCCTGGTGCGATGCCTCGCGGGCCGTATCGGCGCCGCATTTACGCGCGATCAGGCTATCGGGATACCGTGCCATCATTTCCAACTGCAGCTCGACAATCGCCTTTTCCCAGTTTTGTTCGAAGTCGGCGACGCGAGAAAGGAGGGGCAGCCCCAATTCAAGCACCAGCGAGAAGTTCTCGGCGTATTGGCGGGCGATGAGATCACGATCGGAAGCCAGCCGCATGACTTCGAGCAATGTTGCAGTCGGCGGCCGGCTGACATCCTGGGCTTCGACTTGACCCAATCCGGCCGGCTGCGCCAACCGGATCGCCTGGTATACAAGATCGGCGTCTTCGCGCGTGAGCTGCAAAAGTACGTCCGAAATTCCGTCGGCAAGCCGCGTTTCGCGCGGAACCATTGCCAAGGGAGCCATCAAGAGAACGATTCCCAGGTTCGTGTTCCGGCCGCAGCGCTCCCGGGTGGCGCAGACGGCTTCGAAGATCGCCCGCCCGGCCCGCAGTTCGGGCGCTGCCGCCAAGATCGGCGCGATCGCCTCGGCCGACGCGACAAAGTCGGCGTAGCTTGAGTCGGCGAACGCGGCCTCGGGATGCACATTTCCCGGCTTGCGAGCCTTGGCCTCGAGCGCACACGCCGCGCGAATCATGAGGGAGACATCGGGACCCATCGCAGGAGTTGGCGAGTCGGGCGGCACTCGAACGATCATCCCTTCTTCAGCTCCCGCCGCAGCGCCTCCAGCTCTTCTTCGATCTGCATCGCGCGGTTCCGGTCGATCGTTTGAGACACCGGAGCTTGCGTCGTCGATTCGGGTGCAGGACTGCGCGACGGCGCGACGAGAGGCGTTTGCAGCTCGTTTTGCCTGCGGCGGGCTTCCGCCAGGCGCGCCTCGATGGCCCGCATGGTGGTGCTCAGATGCTCGCGCGTCGAGACGGCCGCCGCCAATTGTTGCTCGAGCCCGGCCTCGAGGTCTTCGGTCTCGCGCTTGCGCATCAGCGCCTGGCGCGCCGCCTCTTCGTGGTCGGCTGCCAGCTCTTCACGGGCCTTCGAACCCCACCAGGCGGCCTGCGCCCGGCGTTCTTCCAGCTCGGCCCTCAACCGCGACTCCGAATTGCCTGCCGCCGTCACGCTGCGTTTCGCCCCGGCCAATCCCTCTTCGATTTCCGATATAATCCGCGCCATTGCTCCAGGCGGATCTCCCTGCTCGGCGATCAGATCATCAAGTTTGCAACTGATTATGTCGCT
>DATGKC010000401.1:0-5800 GCA_035294845.1 Planctomycetaceae bacterium
TCGGCAAAAGGCCCGGCGACATGTGCACGGCCCGCCGCCGCCATTCATGGGGAGTCAGCCGCGCCGAAAAGAGATGCCACAAAGACGCCGGCTGCGCGGGAACGGCACTGGACGGTGCCGGCGCCGTTGCCGCGGCGCTGGTGTGCCCACCGATGCGGCGCCGTCGGGTTGCGGCTCTTTCGGTTGTGCCTCGAATTCCGGCCTCCATGCCAGTCGCTCCGCTTCAAAAAACGCGTATGGATGCAGCAGGTTCGCGTAACCGCGCGACGAAGACACAGGATTGCCCTCGAGCAACGAGTAATAGGTCGGGAAATTCGGAAATGGCGATTCAATCAAAAGCGGTGAGCCCGCTGCTTCCGTGAATTTGCGGCCGGCCTGTCGTCGCTCTGCTCAGAATTGTTAAATCTTGACGACGTTTTGCAGACAATCTTGTGAAGGCCATCCAATCTTGCAGCCCCGCTTGCTCCCCTGGAAACTGGCGAAGCGGCGGCCGATTGAAGTATGATTTTGAGAATGCGGGATCGGTCCCGCTCACGGTCATTGAGGCCGGTTGTGCCGAATCTAACGAACCCGAGACGCTGGTAATCTGGCGGCTATGAATCGGATGACCACGGTCGAACGTTTGCCATCTCTTGTTCGAGACGGCGCTTTATTGACGCGGCGCGAGCTCTTATCACGCGGCGGAATGGGTTTCGGCATATTGGGCCTGGCGGGCATCCTGGCCGATACGCAATCGCCGGCACATGCGGCCCCATCGGCGCCTGGTGAGGGCGCCGGGCCGCTGGCCGCCAAAAAGCCGCACTTCCCGCCCCGTGCCAAACAGGTTGTGCACTTATTCATGAACGGCGGTCCTTCGCAGGTCGATACGTTCGATCCGAAGCCGGCCCTCGGGCGATTCCACGGCCTGCCTCTCCCCAACCCCAATTTGCGCACCGAACGCAAAACCAGCGGGGCCCTCAAATCGCCATTCAGATTTCAAAAGTATGGAGAGAGCGGCATCGAAGTCAGCGAGCTGTTCGCCAAGACGGCGCAGGCGCACATTGACGACATGTGTATCATTCGCTCGATGCACGCCGACGTGCCCAACCACGAACCGTCGTTGTGGCTCATGAATTGCGGCGATGGACGGATGCCGCGCCCCAGCGTCGGCTCCTGGATCACTTACGGGCTTGGCTCCGAGAACCGCAATTTGCCGGGCTTCATCGTGATGTGCCCGGCGGGACTGCCGGTGACGGGGGCGCTCAATTGGCGTTCGGCCTTTCTGCCGGGCGCTTTTCAAGGGACCTACATCGACAGCCAGCACACCGAAGTGCAGCGGCTCGTGGAAAACATCAAGAGCCCGTCGGCCACCTTAATCGAGCAGCGCCGGCAGCTCGACCTCGTCAGGAAGCTGAATGAAAGGCACCTGGCCGAGCGCGGCGACGACCCACAGCTTGAGGCCCGGATTCAATCGTTCGAGCTGGCGTATCGCATGCAAACCGAAGCGGCCGACGCCTTCGACATCTCGCGCGAGAGCGAGACGACGCGCGAGGCCTACGGTTCCGAGCCGATCGGCCGGCAGCTTTTGATGACCCGCCGGCTGCTGGAACGGGGCGTGCGGTTCATTCAGCTTTACAGCGGCAATTTTCAACCGTGGGACAATCACAGCAACATTGAGAAAGACCATCGGCGTCTGGCCGGCGAATGGGATGGGCCGATCGCCGCGTTTCTCACAGATCTCAAGTCGAGGGGCATGTTCGACACGACGCTGGTGATGTGGGGGGGCGAATTCGGCCGCACGCCGGTGGCCGAGCTTCCCGAGCTTTCAGGCCGCGACCACAACCATTACGGTTTCTCGATGTGGCTGGCGGGCGGGGGAGCCAAGGGAGGCTATGTGCACGGCGCGACCGACGAATTCGGATTCGCCGCCGTGGAAGACAAGGTGCACGTACACGACCTGCACGCCACGATTCTGCACCTCTTGGGCTTCGATCACGAAAAGCTCGTCTACCGCCACGCCGGCCGTGACTTTCGTCTCACCGACGTGCATGGCGAGGTCGTGCACGAGTTGATTGCGTGAGAGCCGATTCGCGCGCGAAGCCGTTCTCTTCTTCTGCACTACAACCCTGTAAAACCTTTGCGTGCCACGAAGATTTTTAGGGCGGTGAATGGAATGAAGAACCGCGGATTTCGCGGATACGCGCGGATAAACACGACGAGGGTCAATTTGCACATCCGCGCGTATCCGCGAAATCCGCGGTCATTTTCTTTTTGATCGGTTTGGTTGCGGCCTTCGGCCGCGCTGGGTGTTTCGTGGTTCCGTGGTTGCAGGTCCGCAGTCAAACCTTGACTTTGGCGCACGCGACTATCAGAATCAATTGATCCCTTCTTGCTGGCGAAACGCTCGTGCTTTGCCGTTCCGGCGCTTGAAATTTCTGGTTTTTTGCTGCGGTGACGGCGTTCGTGCTTGATGGCCGGCGGCACTGGCGGGAGGGTCGGCGCGTCCCCGCGCTTTCGCCTTTCGCGGGAACGATGCCCTCATCTCAAAAAGAGAATTTGAAGGAAGAGGTCAAAAAATGGCCGCTGACTGGGTTCAAAAGCTCGTCAAAGATGGGCTGATCAGCAAAGAGCAATTGGCCGAGGCCCAGGGACTGGCTTCCAAGATGGGGATGAAGGTCGAAGACGCCCTGCTCAAGCTCGAATACATCTCCCCCTCGGACGTGAGCCAGGCGCAAGCCAAGCAGTTCGGGTACGACTTCGTCGATGTCTCGACCGTGCAGATTCCGGCCGCCGTCATCCAGATGGTTCCCGAGTCGGTAGCCCGCGAAAACCTGGTCGTGCCCCTTTCACTCGACGATGGCGGATCGCTCACCGTCGCCCTGCACGACCCTATGCGCTACGACATCCTCGATAAACTGCGGTTCATCATCAATCGCGAGATCAAGGTCGTCGTCGCTCCCAAAGAGATCATCCAGCAAGCGATCAATCGCCATTACGGGCAAAGCGAGACCGAATCGGTCGACTCGATGATCGCCGAATTCACCGAGACGGCGATCGACTTCACCGAAACCGAGTTGGCGGCTTCGGCCGCCGTCACCGACGACGACAGCGCCCCGGTCGTCAAACTCGTCAACCTCATGATCACCGAAGCGGTAAACATGCGGGCCAGCGACATCCACGTCGAGCCTTATGAAGATAAGGTCCGCATCCGCTACCGCATCGACGGCGAGCTCATCGAACGCGACAGTCCCCCCCGCCGGCTGCACGCCGCCCTGATCTCTCGCATCAAAGTTATGGCAACTATTGATATTTCCGAGAAGCGCAAGCCCCAGGACGGCCGGATTAAGACCCGGGTTGGCGGGAAGGATTACGACCTGCGCATTAGTCTGCTCCCCACCGGCCACGGCCAGGCGGTCGTGATGCGCATTCTCGATCGCGAAAACATCAAGGTCGGCATCCGGAACCTGGGCTTCAGCGAAGATAACTATCGTACGTTCCAGAACATCATCCGCCGCCCGAACGGCATCTTCCTCGTGACCGGTCCGACAGGCTCTGGAAAGACTACAACTTTGTACAGTGCTCTCGGTGAGTTGAACCGGCCGGATCGCAAGATCATCACGGCTGAAGACCCCGTCGAGTATTACCTTCCAGGGATCAATCAAGTCGAAGTGAAGTCACACATCGGACTCAACTTCGCCCGCATTATTCGGGCCATGTTGCGCCAAGCCCCCAATGTGATTCTGGTAGGAGAAATCCGAGATACCGAGACGGCAGACATGGCTATCCAGGCTTCTTTGACTGGACACTTAGTATTTAGTACACTGCATACGAACGATGCGCCCAGTTCTATTACACGGCTGATTGACATGGGGGTGCAGCCTTTTCTCGTCGCTTCGAGCGTTATGGCCATCATGGCCCAGCGGCTCGTGAGGGTCAATTGCCCGAAATGTTCGGCGCCGACGAAGCCCGATCCGAGCGAATTGCAATACCTCGAAGTCACCGAAGAACAAAAAGCGACCGCCAAGTTCATGCAGGGAAAAGGTTGTGCCTATTGTCAGCACACGGGCTATCGGGGACGGAAGGCCGTCTTCGAATTGATGACAATGAGTTCGGCGATTCGCGACATGACGTTTAAGGGCGAACCGACGCAAAACATCCGCCGCCAGGCGCAAATGATGGGCATGAAAACTCTGGTGCAAGACGCATTAGACAAGGCCCTTCAGGGAGTTACGTCAGTTCAAGAAGTGCTCATGCTGCACCGGGGGGGGCATTGATCACCGGTTCTGCGAATGGACTTTGGGCCGAACTGCAGGGCGCGCCGGCTCGTTGCCCTGACGCACAGGACGGAAGGAGCGTCCGGCGGCAAGCCACGCAACGCCTGCGTCCGCCGCATCGATGGCACGCAAGCCGCTCGGACGAGACGAAATGTCTCTGTGTTGCGGAATACTGCGCCGAAGCTGGTTCATTCTGCGACAGGCACAAGGGTGGGGTTGCGCGCGGTCAATTTTTGATCTGGGCGCGGGTCGCGCCGTCCCGGGCAGGCCGTGAGGTTTCGCTGAAAATGGATTCAGCGAAAAAAAATTCAAGAAAAAGCGTTGCCGATTTGAGGCGCGCGCGACAGCGCCGCATAATTGGGCAACGCCATCCGAGTGAAGGAGCAAAGGGCTGATGGCAGCGCCGCAACAGACACTGCAAATCGACAAGTTGCTGCAAACGGTAGTCAATCAGAAAGCAAGCGACCTTCACATCAGCTCGGGGCAGCCGCCGGTGTTGCGGCTGCACGGGCACCTCGTGCGGTTGGAAACGAAATCGTTGGAAGCGGACGATTGCGTGGCGCTGATGAAAAGCATCACGCCCGAGCGCAATCAACAAGAACTTCAAGAAGCAGGAGGGACCGACTTCGGATTCGCGTTCGGCGAACACAGCCGCTTTCGCGTGTCGGTGTTCAAACAACGCGGGCTGATCAGCATGGTGATGCGGCGGATACCCAGCGAGTTCCTTACGTTCGAACAGTTGGGATTGCCGCCGGTCGTCAGAGACCTCATCACCCGCCCCCGGGGATTGTTCCTGGTGACGGGGCCGACCGGCTCGGGCAAGACGACGAGCCTGGCCAGCATGATCAATTACCTCAACGACAACGTCGACCATCACATTGTGACGGTCGAGGACCCGATCGAGTACTACCACAAGCACAAGAAATGCACGATCAACCAGCGAGAAGTGGGAGTCGACGTGCCCACGTTCTACGAAGCGCTGAGGCGCGTTCTGCGCATGGACCCCGACGTGATTCTCGTCGGGGAAATGCGGGACCTCGACACGATTCAAGCGGCGATCACCGCGGCCGAGACGGGGCACGTGGTGTTCGGCACGCTGCACACGACCGGGGCCGAAGGAACGGTCAATCGTATTATCGACGTGTTCCCCACCAATCAGCAGGAACAAATCCGCACGCAGCTTTCGACGGCGATCATCGGCGTTCTCAGTCAGGCGCTTTTGCCCAGGAAGCCCAAAGGAATGGTGGCTGCTTTCGAAATGCTGGTGGTGACGCCGGCCATCGCCAACCTGATCCGCGAAAACAAGACCTACCGCATCCCGTCGAGCATTCAGACGGGAAAGAAATACGGCATGCAGTTGCTCGACGAGGCGCTGTTCAACCTGTGGAAGAACGGCCTGTGCGAAGAGCGCGACATCGTGACGCGCTGCAATTCGCCCGGCGAGCTGAAGGCGAAAATTCAGCGGGCCAAGCAGGGACTATTCGACGAAGAAACCGAAGACGAAGAGGAGGAGCCGGACGAATGACAAATCGCTGATTGGCCCGTTC
>DATGKC010000402.1:0-3275 GCA_035294845.1 Planctomycetaceae bacterium
GTTTACGTCGCACCCCGATGATGAAGCATTTCAATCAGCTCCTCGCGAAGACCGCTTGACGATCTGCACCGGGGGCCGCATACTGCAATAATTGCGGAATGCATTCCGCTTCATTTCCAGGTAGCTCGTTTTCATGCCGCGATCTTTCGCCAGCTTAGTGCCGCTGTTTTCGGCGGCATTTCTCGTCGCCCTGGCCGGCGCGACGATCGGCTCGCCGGCGGCTTACGCCGGTTGCGGCGATTATGTCCATTTGGGGCGAGAGGCCGATGCTTCGGCGCACCGCCTGAATGCCGGCAACCAGCACCAGCGGCTCGACTCGGCGCAGCACCGCGGTGCGCCCGGTTGTCAGGGCCCGAATTGCCGCGGTGAATCGCCGGCGCCAGCAGTTCCGGCGCCGGCCCCTGTTTCCAGCGGTCCCGACCAAAAGGCATATTTGTCGTCGCCTGACATTCGGCGGCCCATTGCAGCGGGACGCATCTCGGCCGATGAGCCGCTTTGTTTTGACCCAGAGGCGAGGCTGCGAATCGAGCGGCCGCCCAGAATAGGTTCCTGAGAATCGCGCGTGATGCGCGCCGCGCCGGCAGAACCGGGCGATCTTCCGGTCGAGCGCGGCCGCTCGCGCCGGCAGCCCCCTTGCAGCCTGCCGGCTCTCGCATCGCATCCGGTCCCTCGCCGCCGCAGCCTGCGCCGGCGAATTCGAGATTCTTCATTCACGCGAATCAGGAGCCTTGGACATGTCTGTCACCACTTCTCTCGCACCGGCCTCGGTGCCCAGGCCGGCCGGCTACGTTCCGGCCGTCGGCCCGCGGCTCAAAAAGCTGCTGCTATTGGTCTTTTCGCTCGTGGCCCTGTTGGGCGCCAATTCGGTATATCTGGTCAGCATCACGATTCTGGAATGGCTCAAGGGAATCACTTATCAGAATTATTTTTACCAGTGCATGTTTCTTCTGCATCTGGCGCTGGGGCTGTTGTTGCTCGTTCCTTTTTTGGCGTTCGGAATTATTCATCTTGTTACGGCGCGCAAGCGCCGCAATCGACGGGCCGTCCGCGTGGGCTATGCGTTGTTTACGATCTCGATCGTGCTATTGGTTTCGGGGCTGGCGCTGATGCGCATCGGCTCGTTCGATCTCAAGCAGCCTGATCTCAGGCGAATCGTGTACTGGGCCCACGCCATCGCGCCCCTGGCGGCCGGCTGGCTCTACTGGCTCCATCGCCTGGCCGGCCCACGGATCAAGTGGCGCTACGGCATCTACTACGCCGGCTCCGTGGCTGTGGTCGTCGCGGCAATGGTGGGTTTGCACTCGCAAGACCCGCGGAAATGGAACGTCGCGGGACCGAAAGACGGAGAGCAGTATTTCTTTCCGTCGCTCGTCAAGACGCAGATCGGCGAGAGCGACGCCAAGGACAAGGTGTATTTCTTGCCCGAACGCACGCTGATGATGGACGATTACTGTCTGAAATGCCACGCCGATGCGTACAAGGGGTGGTTTCACAGCGCGCATCACTTCAGCTCGTTCAACAACCCGGCCTACCTGGCCAGCGTGCGCGAGACGCGCAAAATGGCTTTGGAGCGCGACGGCAACGTCCAGGCGTCGCGCTGGTGCGCCGGCTGCCACGACCCGGTGCCGTTCCTCTCGGGAAAATTCGACGATCCGAAGTACGATCTTGTCAACGATCCGACGGCGCAAGCCGGCATCACCTGCACGGTGTGCCACGCCATCACGAACATCAACAGCACCAGGGGAAATGCCGATTACACGATCGAAGAGCCGCAGCACTATCCGTTCGCGTTCAGCGACAACGCCGTCTTGCAATACATCAACAACCAAATGGTGAAGGCCAAGCCCACGTTTCACAAGAAGACGTTTTTGAAGCCATTGCACAAGAGCGCCGAGTTCTGCTCGACCTGCCACAAGGTGCATCTCCCCTTGGCCCTCAATCATTACAAGGAGTTTTTGAGGGGCCAAAATCACTATGACTCGTATCTCTTGAGCGGCGTGTCGGGCGGGGGGACTCGCAGTTTCTATTATCCGGAAGAGGCGAAGACGAACTGCGCTCAGTGCCACATGCCGCTGGCCTCGTCGAACGACTTCGGCGCCAGGGACTTCGCCGCCGACGGGACGCTTCAGATTCACGATCACCTGTTCGCTTCGGCGAACACCGGGCTGGCGCACCTGTTGAACTTCGATGAAGTCGTCAAGAAGCACCAGGAATTCCTTAAAGGGACGATGCGGGTCGACATCTTCGGAGTCAAAGAAGGGGGAGGAATCGACGGGCCTCTCGTGGCCCCCCTGCGCCCCGAGGTTCCGCAGCTTCAGACCGGAAAAAGGTACCTGCTCGAAACCGTCATCCGCACGCTCAAGATGGGCCACCACTTCACCCAGGGTACGGTCGATTCGAACGAAGTTTGGCTCGACGTCACGGTGACCTCGGGGGACAAAGTGATTGGCAGAAACGGCGGCCTCGATGCCGACAGTCAGGTCGACCCCTGGTCGCATTTCGTCAACGTCTATATGCTCGATAAGGATGGAAATCGCATCGATCGCCGAAATCCGCAGGACATTTTCACTCCGCTGTACAATCACCAGATTCCTCCGGGCGCCGCGCAGGTGGCGCACTACGAGCTCGCGCTTCCCGAGGGGCTCAACGCGCCGGTGACGGTCGAGGTGAAGCTGCAATACCGCAAGTTCGACAAGACTTACATGGATTTCGTCGCGAAGAGCGCCCAGCCGGGAGATAAGCCATTTCGCGGGCGCGAATCGGGCAAACCGTATTTCAATGATCTGCCCATCACGACGCTGGCTGTCGATCGCGTGACATTTCCCGTGGATGGGGCGGCAGGCGGCGTCGAACCGCAAGAACCCGCGATCGCCGACCTGTGGCAGCGCTGGAATGATTATGGCATTGGTTTGCTTCTGGAAGGCGGCGGCAAGACCGAGCTGAAGCAGGCGGAACAGGCCTTCCTCGAAGTCGAAGGACTCGGTCGATTCGACGGCCCCTTGAACCTGGGGCGCGTCTATCTGGCCGAAGGCCGGCTTGATGAAGCCGTCGAGGCGCTCAATCGCGCCGCGAAATTCGAAGGCCCCGCCGCGCCCGCCTGGACGCTGGCCTGGTTCAGCGGAGTGGCCAATAAGCAGCAAGGCCACCTCGACCAGGCGATCGAGAATTTCCGCAGCGCCTTGTACGATCGAACGCTCGAACGCGACAAGCGCCATTTCGACTTCACCAAAGACTACGTCGCCCACAACGAGCTGGGGCAAACGTTGTTCGAGCGG
>DATGKC010000403.1:0-2399 GCA_035294845.1 Planctomycetaceae bacterium
CGGCTCTTCGAACGAATTGATTGGTCTTGAGCGGTTGGAAAGCACGCGGCCAACTCAAAACAAGCGCTCAAAGACGACGAGCAGTCAAAACCGGCAACTGTCCAAAATGACACTTGTGCCCGTTGAATGACGGCCCTATCCAGTCGCCGAAGAGCCGCTGACGCCGGGCGCATCCTGCTTACGAGGCAATGACTTCCGCCCGCGCGAATATGCCGTGCCGGCGCTCGCGCCGCCAAAATCCGGCGCGCATCGGTATTGCAGGAATCTGCAAATTGAGGAATAATTGAATGTGGTTCGCCTAAATCCAGTCGGCAGTCGAGGAGGGCTGCCGCCGGAGAAACGGCCGGGCTTCCACAGCTCTGCCGGCGGAAAATCCCTCAGTTAACAATCCGGTGATCTGACCATGGATGGTCACCTTTCCCCGCTGTGTTCTTCCTCGCGGAAAACCCAGGCGTGGCGTTTCAGCCTGCGCCTTGCCCACCGCGTCGCACGGGCCTGCAGGAAAGCGTGGTGGGAACCCCATCCGGCCAGATGAAAAAGGAGACAGTCGTGCCAGACGGACGCGCAGTACTCAAGCAAATCAGCGAGCGCAAAAACCCCGATGTCTACCGCCACGAGCATTGGGAGGGCTCGTTCACCGATTATCTCGACATCGTCCGCCAGCACTCCGGCGTCACGCGAAACGCCTTCCAGCGGCTTTACGACATGGTCGTCTCGCACGGCAGCACCCCCATCGAGGGGAGCAAAGAAAATCTCGTGCGATATGATTTCTTCGATGATCCCGACGGCGATGGCCGCGATGCCATTTTCGGGCTCACCAAACCCCTCATGGAGCTCGTCAACGTCTTCAAGAGCGCCGCTCTGGGCTACGGGAGCGAGCGTCGCGTGCTTTTGCTCCACGGACCGGTGGGAAGCTCGAAGAGCACGATTGCCCGCTTGCTCAAGCGCGGGCTCGAGCGGTACAGCCAGACCGATACGGGGGCTCTCTACTCGTTCGGCTGGAGAGAGCCGTCGGGATCGACGACCTGGTGCCCCATGCGCGAAGAGCCGCTGCACCTGGTGCCCCTCGACGACCGCGCCGGGATCGTCGCCTTTCTGAACGAGCACCATTCCGGCGATCACGAGTCGCACAAGGTTGAGATCTCGGGCGAGCTGTGCCCCTTGTGCCGGTTCATGTACAACGAACGGCTGAAGGCGGCCGACGGCAACTGGACGAAGGTCATGGAAGACGTGGTGGTGCGCCGGGTGTTTCTGGCGGAACAGGATCGGGCGGGCATCGGCACATTCCAGCCCAAGGACGAGAAGAACCAGGATTCCACCGAGCTGACGGGCGACATCAATTACCGCAAGATCGCCGAGTTCGGCACCGAGAGCGACCCGCGGGCCTTCAACTTCGACGGCGAATTCAACATCGCCAATCGCGGATTGATCGAGTTCATCGAGGTTCTAAAGCTCGACGTGGCGTTTCTGTACGACCTGTTGGGCGCCTCGCAAGAGCACAAGATCAAGCCCAAGAAGTTCCCGCAGACCGACATCGACACGGTCATCATCGGGCACACCAACGAGCCTGAGTACCGCAAGCTGCAATCCAACGAATTCATGGAGGCCCTCCGCGATCGCACGGTGAAAATCGACGTTCCCTACGTCACCAAGCTGGGCGACGAGATCAACATCTACGAAAAGGACTACAACAGCCGTCGGGTGCGGGGCAAGCACATTGCGCCCCACACCGTCGAAATGGCGGCGATGTGGGCCGTGCTCACGCGGCTGGAAGAGCCCAAGAACGCCGGGCTCACCGTGTTGCAGAAGCTCAAGCTGTATAACGGCAAAACGCTGGCCGGATTCACGCAAGACAACGTCGATCAGCTTCGCAACGAGGCCAAGTCGGAAGGCATGCACGGCATTTCGCCCCGATACGTGCAAGACAAAATCTCGAACGCGCTGGTCGCCAATGCCAAATCGACCAGCCTCAACCCGTTCATGGTGCTCAACGAGTTGGAAAATGGCCTCAAGCACCATTCGCTGATTCCCAGCGAAGAGGTTCGCGAGGCCTACCGGCAATTGATCCAGGTGGTGAAAAACGAATATACCGACATCGTGAAAAACGAGGTGCAGCGCGCGATTGCCGCCGATGAAGAAGCCCTCTCGCGGCTGTGCTCGAACTACATCGACAACGTGAAGGCGTATACGCAGAAAGAGAAGGTGAAAAACAAATTCACCGGCCAGTCCGAACAACCCGACGAGCGGCTGATGCGCTCGATCGAGCAGCGGATCGACATTCCCGAATCACGTAAAGACGACTTCCGCCGCGAGATCATGAATTACATCGGCGCCCTGGCTCTCGACGGCAAGCGCTTCGATTACAAAACCAACGAACGCTTGCAGAAAGCCCTGGAGCT
>DATGKC010000404.1:0-7236 GCA_035294845.1 Planctomycetaceae bacterium
GATGGGAAATCCCACCGCCGGATGCGCATCCGCACGACACCGATCATCCCAGCATGGGATCGGTGTGCGCCTATTTGAAAGAACAGGGAAAATTTCCAAACGAGCCGCGCCAGCCGGCGGAAAGCGATCATGCGGCGGCTCTCGACGATTTTCCCGCCTATGTGTACATGCCCACCTGGCTGGGCTGGGGACAGGCGTTTCGGCGCTCGGGGCCCTATGGCGGATTTCTCGGCAAGAAATACGACGCGCTGACGACCGAATGTGAGCCCTATTGGGACAAGATCGGCCACCAGCCGGCGCCGGGAACGCCGCAGATCGTGCGCGGCGCTCCGCTGCTTCCCTCCAGCGTGCTGCAAGAAGGACTCACGATCGACCGACTGAATTCGCGGCGCAGTCTGCTCACTCAACTTGACGACGAAGTCCGTCGATTGGAGGCGAACGAGGGATTATCCATTGCGGCCAATTTCGACCGCGCACAGCAGAAGGCGTTCAACATCCTGACCTCGTCGACATTGAGGGGCTGCTTCGATCTCAAATCGGAAGACCCGGCGGTTCTTGACCGCTATGGGCACACACTTTTCGGAAGCAGCACGCTGATCGCACGCCGGCTGGTCGAGAACGGCGTCAAGTTTGTGAACGTGACGTGGGATTTGTTCTGGGATCGAATCAAAATCGACTACGACGCCTGGGACACGCACCAGAAGAACTTTTCGATCCTCAAGGAGAATAAGCTTCCCGGTTTCGACCAGACGTTTACCGCGCTTTTGGAAGATCTCGACCAGCGCGGATTGCTGGACGAGACGCTCATCGTCGTGATGAGCGAGATGGGGCGCACGCCGCGAGTCAATGGGAATGCCGGCCGCGATCACTGGACATTTTGTTATTCCGCCGTGTTCGCAGGAGCCGGGATTCGCGGCGGGACGGTGTACGGCGCGTCTGATGCGCAAGCGGCATACGTGAAATCCAATCCCGTGAGCTCGGCGGATATTTGCGCAACCATTTATTCGATTCTGGGAATCAGCCCCGAATATCGGGTGCCCGACCGCACGAACCGGCCCGTCGGCATCGCCAATGGCGGACAGCCGATTCACGACATTATGGCGTAATCGATCGGCGCGTCGATCGGCGATCCGAAGAAAGTTTCGACCATGCGAACGAAAACAACATGCGCCTTCCTCGCCGCCTGGTTGGCAGCCGTGTCTCTCGCCGGCGAGCAGCCGGCCAGCAATGCGGCCGACACGGGTTCTCCCAAAATGACAGTTCAAGAAGATGTCGTCTATGGTCGCGTCCACGGCGCAGGCCTGTTGGCGGATATCGCCTATCCCGAGTCGAAAGAGCTGTTGCCGGCCATCATCTCGGTGCATGGCGGCCGGTGGGTCAGTGGAAATAAGCGCGACGCATCGACGATCAAAGTCGAACAATGGGCCGGTTTCGGTTTCTTTGCCATGTCGATTGACTATCGTCTGAAGGACTGCACGCCCGCTCCAGCTTGTTACCAGGACTTTCAGTGCGCCATCCGTTATGTCCATGCCCATGCCGAGAAGTACAAAATCGACACCAAGCGAATTTTTTTGATCGGTCAATCGGCCGGCGGTCACATGGTTTCGCTGGCGGCAGCGCTGGGCGACGGCCCTTATCCACGCACCGGCGGCTGGGAGAAATCGAGCAATGACTTTGCGGCTGCGATCAGCGTGGCGGCCGCCTACGACCTGACGACGCTCGATTGGGGCAATCTGTGGACTCCGCCGGGCGTTCCCGCCGACGAGGCGCGTGCGCAAGCCTCGCCCAATAAGCATCTCGCCAAAGACGCTAAGCCTATCTTGATTCTGCATTCCGACAACGATCGCTCGGTTCCGATCGCCAACGCACTGGCGATGGTTGACGCCCTCCAAAAAGCCGGAGCGCCGCACACGTTCCATCGCTATCCCGACATGGGGCACATGGGCATCAACCAGGAGGTGATCGACAAATCTCTGGCGTTCATCAAAGAGAATTCGAGAGCGGCGAAGTGACGGGCGCCATGATTGCCGCGGGCGGCAATCAATTACTCCGCGTTTCTTGTGCTTCTCTCTGCTCGGCTGTTCCCCGCGATTCATTTGGCGGTGGGGCGCTGTATCCTTTCAATTCACGTCTGATTGTTACAGCAAACCGACGCGTCGCCGGTGTGCACAAGATGGACTGTGAAATAATCGCTCACGCGGCCCACTGGCCAAATCCAAACAGAATGATTGCTATAGCACAAGAAGCCGCGCTCAATGCGACGATACTTAACCATTTCGCAAACCGCATTCGCTGCTTTAGTAGTGCCCATGCGAGCGAAATGCACGCGATGCCTGCAATGACGACATCCCCGCTAAATGCATGTGCGTCCAGCTCGCCCGCAAGCAGCGCCGCCCAAGGCTCAACGGCGATGCGGTGAACGTGCGATTCTATGTGGGGCAGCGCGATGGAAGCAGCCGCAGTTCCGAACGCAAGCAGTCCCGCGCCAATCACGGACAGGATGTCGAGTATCGCAGCCCGGCACTCATCGCTTGACATGGCTTCTTTCGTCTGTGTCGTAAAGGCGGGCAAAGCGGAATTCTCCCGTTTGTAATTTCCTCTGACACGTGGTTGCGGCGACGCCCCGCCGCTCGCTTTATTCGCCGTTGAGTTTCTCTTCTGTGACTTCCTCTTCCTTGGGCCGAGCAGGCGCGATCGGCGCGGGCTTTTTTTCATCGTCGCGAAGTTCCTGGAGCGACGCCCGCAGGAAAAGATAGAGCGTGCGTTCGTCCTCTTGCGGTCTTGTCGGAAAGGTCATTCCGCCGACCAGCATCACTCGGTCAAACGGCGCGCGAAATGTTGTCGCCAGCCGCTGCGTGATTAGCCGCGGGCGGTCGAGCGCCGCTATGACTGCGGCCGGTCCCTGTTCGTCGTCGCGCGGGGGCTGGCGCCTGCCGGCGGCGACCGGCTCGCGAACAGAGACGCGCTGTGCACGTCGAGCATGACGAACTTGCCGCTGGTATTGACGACCGGTGTCACTTGCAGCGCGGTTCCATCATGGATCGGCGTGATGATCGGCCGATAGGCGACGCGCCCCAGGGGTTGCGTGTCATTCCCACCGCTCACAATCGGTTCGATCTCGTTTACGGCGCCGTCTTCGCCTCCCGAAGTTGTGTTGACGGTTTGGCCGTTGTAGCAGGTGATGATCGAGCGGTATGCGCCCGCGGATTTGTTCCCGGCCTTATTGTCTGCAGACATTATTTGCTCCCAGGCGGCACGGTCGACCAGTCCAAAGGCCTCGATTCCCTCGATGCCCGTCGCACCTTTACCGCTGCCTGGAAGCAGTTTCGCGATTTCCTGTTCGGTCAGCGGCAGCCACCAGCGCTGATGGAAACGGTGCGCAGCGTCCCCCATTTTTGGCGCAACAGCGTGAAAAGCGCATCAATCTGCTCGTGCACGCCGGCTTCGTTCCGGATGATAAGCGACGTCCCGATTCTCGCAATCGACCCCGGCCCGCTCAACTCCTCCCAGCTATCCGGGTCGATCGTCGATTGGATGGCATTGATGAGCGACTGCATCGAGGTCTTGGCCGAGGCCGCAACATCTGTGCCCATCGCTTGCGCCGGAGCGGTCCGGCCGTTTGCGGCCTGGGCCAGCAACGGCTCGTGCTGGACATCGAATACTCCGCCTCCCATGCCTCCTCCCATGCTCCCCATTCCGCCACTCGTCGGACTGCCGGCATTCCCCGAGGCCGCGCCTGCTTCCGGAAACAGCGGTCGGGGCGCCAGTCCTAGTTCATTGCCGATCGCGGCCGTGTATGCGGGGGAGATAGTGAACAGATCGCTCAGGTCATAGACCCGCACAACGAGCGTCGGATTGCCGCGCTGTTGCCTCGTCGCGCCGAGCTGCGTCACCTTGTGCGCCGGACTGGATTCTGAGTTTTCGAGCCTGCTCAGTTGTTTCTGAAGCACTTCGACCTGGCGGCGGAGCTCGTCGACCTGGGCCGGCTTACTCTGAGCCTGAAGATTGGCCGAGATCACGAGCGGCAAAACGGCTGCGAGAATTGTGCTGGAGCGCATGATTGCTTCCCCTTGTCTGAAGAGTTCCGATGGCCGTGCCGACGAACGCGCGCTCTTCTTACCGCTTGAACAAAGACTGGTCGAGGAAGTGCGCCGTTCGCCGTTACGACCTGGAAACGAATTCTTGTCGAGCCTCTCAACCGACGAAGATTACGATTCGGAAAGTATTCTCCCTCCAGGAGTCGAACCTGATCTTCGATCTTCGCAGAGTCACGTGCATCCGCCACATTCCGAGGGCAGGATCAGCGGCTGTACACATTCCGGCCGCTCGTTTCGGGCTGAATTGACCAGCGTGCTCACCGGCACGAGTTGCATGCGTTCCGCAGGAAACGGTTTCAAGAGGGGCAATACGTCCTGCGGCTGGCTGTCGCGGTCGAGCCAGCGGTCATAGTCGGCGGGGTCGAGAATCACGGGCATGCGGTTGTGGACCTGCTGCATGAGTTCGTTCGCCTCCGTGGTGATGATCGAGCACGATTCGACTCGGGTCCCCTCCGGGCTGGTCCAATGCTCCCATAGGCCTGCGAACGCGAATACAGGCACATCACGCACGCCGATGAGAAACGGCTGCTTCGTCTTCAGGCCGGGTATCGCCTGCCATTCGTAAAATCCGTCGGCCGGAATCAAGCAGCGCTTTTTCTTGAACGCCGAGCGAAAGGCCGGCTTCGTGGCCACGGTATCGGCTCGCGCGTTGATTAGGCTCGACCCGATTTTGGGGCTGTCGGCCCACGACGGGATCAGCCCCCATTTGAGAGTCGCCAGCTCGCGCGCCGATGCGCCTTCAGCCGGCCGGATGGCGACAACCATCTGCGTGGGGGCAATGTTGTAGCGGGCCGACCATTCGATCGCCCGCAGCGTGCTGAAAATGTCGGCCAATTCCGCCGGCGAGACGCGCAATGTGTACCTGCCGCACATGGCCCCATTGTAGCGACCTCGAAATCGAGCGAAAACCTTGCAGGCAATCTTCGCGCCCATCGCTCGCAAGCCTGTGGGCAATTCATTGAGGGGCCGATGCACGATCGTCTTTTCGGCGCATAACTCCCCACCATGTATATGCCAGACCCGCGTCATTTGGTTGTTTTCTCTCGAAAATGGCCAACGCCGCGGCAATCAGGAAACTGGCCAGGTAGGGAACTGCCGTCGTCAAGGTGATGCTGGGCTGGACGCTCGTGTGAAACAGCTCCTTCCAATAGCTCCATATGAACGAGATGGCAACGCCGCAGAGAACCGCAAGCAGCGCCGCGCGCGCCGTGCACTTGAGAAACATGCCGATCAGAAACAGCGCCGCCAAGGGCCCCAGAAACATATTGAACGCCGGCGCCATCATGTCGATGATGTTGCGGCCCGAATGTCGTGCCAGCCAGGCGACGGTGACGCCCAGCACCGTGACCGACAGACCCACCACGATGGTCAGCAGCTTGGCCAGGCGCAGCTCGTTCAGCCTCGGGCCGGCGGATTTCCATCGTTGCAGCATGTCGCTCGTGAACACGGCGCTGATGCTGTTCACTCCCGAGACAAGCGTTTGCATGGCATCGCACAGCAAGACGGCCAGCACGACACCGCCGATGCCGGCCGGAAGCTGATGCGCGAAGAAATAGGGGAGCACCCTGTCTCCGTCCTTGACGACGAACTGGCCGTTCTCTTCCGAGAGAATTCCCTCGGGAAGAAACGCAGGGTGCTGCACGTAAAACGCCAAGAGCGCCAGGCCGCAGAGGGCCAGCAGCATGCCGATCACAAGGTCGGTGATGGCATTGACAATGTAGCTGCGTCGCGCCGCCGACAATGATGCCGTCGAAAAATACCGTTGCAACACAACCTGGTCGGAGCCGTGCGTGCAAATGGTCCAGAAGAAGCTCAAGACGGCCGCCGTGAAGACCGTCATTCGCACGGTCGGGTCGAAGCTGAACAATTGCGGCCGTGTATGTCCCGCAGTGTGCTGCGAGGCGATTTGCCACCAATCGAGTGGACCAGTTCCGGTGGTCCACATGACGTATCCCAGCGTGACGACCGTGCCCCCCAAGAGCATCAGCGATTGCAGCACGTCGTTCCAGATTGCCGCCCGAAACCCGCCGACGCACGTGTAGACAGTCGCTGCCAGGCCGACCGCCGCGATGACCCAGTAGAGCAGCGTATCGCGCAACAACGGGAGCTCTTCCGCGCCAGGCCAAAGCCGGCCCGCGAGTGGATCGACGCGCCCAGCCGGCACGAGTGAGGCCGTCATCTGCGTCATGGCCAGCGATCCCACGTACATCACCATCGACATCCAGCCCAGCCTGAGCAAAAGGAACAAAAGTCCACCCAAGAGCCGCGCCCGGTAATCGAACCGCAGCTCCAAATACTCGTAGGCGCTTGTGACCTTCAGCCGCATGAAAAACGGCACCCAGATTACGAGCACGACGAACATGCTGAAGGGCAAGGCAAGGTACTGCGCGAACATGGCGACGCCGTTGGCGATCATTTCCCCCGGCACGCCCATGTACGAAATGCTCGACATGAGCGTGGCCAACAGGCTCAGCCCCACGGCCATCCAAGGCATCCGCCGGCCGCCGAGAAAAAAGTCTTCGGTGCTGCTTTGCCGACGCGACGACCAGATGACGATCACCGCGGTGACGAGCAGATACACTCCGACGCCGACGAAATCAATCCATTCGAGTCCTTCTCGGGGACCGGCTGTGGCCAGTGGCATCAAGGGACAATCTCCACGTGCACCGACTCGACCAACAGTCCCGCGGCATCGACGGTTGCAGCCGTCGAGATCAGCCGCAGATAACACGCTCCCAGCGTCGTTCGATTCTGCGGGAGCACCAAAGCGCGCCTTCCATCGAAAGACAACGTACACTGCCGGTCACGATTGTTCCAATGGAACTCCAGATCGAACCATTTCCCCGTGGGGAGCGCCGTGTGCGAGTCGATCGAGCCATCGTCGGCAATCGGCAGGTTGAACAAGTTGTGGAACTCGTCGAGTTCGTCGAACGGCACTGAAAAATGATCGGTGATCCCAATCCGGGCCCCCGCAAATCCCCGATTCAGCATCATCCGCAGCCGCAATCGTCCCTCGAGACCGCCGGGAAAATTCCACACGGCGCCCGCCGGCCAATCGGCGTCGGTTTTGCGGAGGGCCAAAACGCGGCGATCGGCGTGGTCGGGGTGCAGTGCGAGCTCGACTCCTTTGACCCCGAAT
>DATGKC010000405.1:0-2769 GCA_035294845.1 Planctomycetaceae bacterium
CGGTTCTGGGCAGCCGCCGCAGCGGTGACGACACTTTGCATTTTCGGTTTTGGGATAGGACCCGCATGCTGGTTGGTGCACAATAAGGTCCTCGATGCTCATTTGGTAACCGTCGTCTTCGACCCATTGCTGTGGCTTGAATATCACGCGCCAACGTCAGTGCGAGACGTCGTATCTGGCGCCGTCCGCCTCTGGGGCGCAGAGCCTGCGCTCAACCAAATTCGAAACGAGCCCTATTGGCGGAGCTACCACGTCGACGATCTGGCATTCCGATCGGACCGTGGCCGCCGGGTCTTCGGGTGGGATCCGCGGCTCAGCGACTTGATCATGTGTACGGCGGAATGCGAATCCTGGGATTTCCTGTGCGAGCCTGGAACCCTGCGCATCAATGCGGCGACGCGGTCGCTTGAAGTGCTTCAATCGCGGCGGGTGCACGCAGAAGTGGCATCGCGGCTGGCTGGTCTGCGAGCGAGGAAGCAGCGCGCCATGTCGCGCGGGCGGGAATTGGATCTGCCTTCACTTTTGCTCGCGCTGGATAAGGACGACGGGATATTTCCGGATGACCAAATTCGTTCGGATGTCCTCGTCATCGGCAACCCGCGCGACGATCGCCTCGTTGTCGGCGAACGCGATTTCGCAGGGGTCGACGAACTGATCGAATTCTTGGGGCGCCAACCGCGCCGCTCGCTAAGAGCAGGGATCTTTCTCGGGGAACTCTTTCATATCAAAGGCGATCTCGTCGGAACACGAGTCTCCAAGCTCGTGACACAATTTTGCGAATCACGGGACGTCGACCTGTTTGTCAAGCCGACTTCAATAGCTTGGGGTCCTATCGACAGGCGAACCAGGTGGACCAACCGTGCAAGTGATTCAGTATACGACCCGGACTGAATCCCGCGGGCAGTGATTCAACCTGCTTCAGCCGTTTTTTTCCGTCGAATTCGTTTTGACGGGTTGGCGTATCCCGCTTCGCGATTTCGTTTTGGCTCTTTTGGCACGCGGGATGCACGAATTTGGCGTGCCTGATTCCCTGTGAACCGCCCACATGTCGCCGCGCGGAATGGACCGGGCACTTATTTCACGCGGCGCGCCGTCGACGCGATCGTCTTGCGGCGAAGGATGAACGTTCATGCCACGCCCAGCAGCGACCGCCACTCGCACCTTTCATCCTGCGGTTCGTAAGCAGGCGAATGGCCGCTCTCGCATGCCAGCGGCCCCGGTATCGATCCCACGGACTGGCGACAACGCCGAGATCAATGCCGGCGGCCGAACCGTGCGGCTGACGCACCTGGGCAAAGTCTTTTGGCCGGCTCTCGGAATCACCAAGGGCGACCTCTTGAGTTACTATTCGGCCGTCGCGAAAACCATTCTTCCGCACCTGCGCGACCGGGCCATGGTCATGAAGCGTTACCCGAACGTGGGACGAACTGGAAGCCGGCGCCGCCCTGGAAGACTTTCGCATCGACAACATGCCGCAGCGAGTCGCCGAAATGGGCGACCTCTGGAAGCCGCTGCTCGGCGCGCGACGCCGCTTTCGCCTGGAGCCGCGCGATGAAACTTGAGCTCAAGCCCCCGCTTCCCCCGATGGAGGCGCTTTCGGTCGATGAATCTCCCGCGGGCGATGAGTGGCAATATGAGCCCAAGTGGGACGGCTTTCGCTGCCTGGCATTTCGTGATGGCAAAGAGATTTACCTGCAATCAAAATCCGGTCAGCCGCTGGCCCGCTACTTTCCTGACCTCGTTTCTTCGCTACAGGGCCTGCCGGCGAAAACATTCGTTCTCGACGGCGAGATTGTGATTCCCGTGGCGGGCCGATTGTCATTCGACGACCTGCTCTTGCGGGTGCATCCGGCGGAAAGCCGCGTGCGAAAACTGGCGGCCGAGCATCCGGCCCTGTTCATCGTGTTCGACCTGCTGCTCGATTCCCGAGGAAAATCGCTGATCGGCATGCCTTTGAGCGAGCGCCGAAAGCGTCTCGAAAAATTCGCCAAAGCGCTAACGGCGCGGCACGCGGCGATCAGGCTCTCGCCCGCTACGGTCGATCTCAAGAAAGCGCAGAAGTGGTTCCGGACGACCGACGGCAACCTGGATGGAATCGTGGCCAAGCGCCTCGATCTGGCCTATCGTTCCGGAGAGCGCGACGGCATGCAGAAGATCAAGCATCGCCGCACGGCCGATTGCGTCGTCGGCGGTTTTCGCTACGCGCAGGGAAAAAAGGTCGTCGGATCGCTGCTTCTGGGGCTGTTCGACGGACGCGGGACGCTCAATCACGTCGGTTTTACGTCGAGCTTCAAGAACGCCGAGCGCGAGAAGCTGACGAAGCGGGTGGAGCGGTTGATCGGCAGTCCGGGTTTCACCGGGCGCGCTCCCGGCGGCCCAAGCCGCTGGAGCAATCGCCAAAACGACGAATGGAAGCCGCTCAAGACCAAGCTCGTCGTCGAGGTGGAATACGATCATTTTACGGGAGATCGCTTTCGCCACGGCACGCGCTTTTTGCGCTGGCGGCCCGACAAGGCGCCTGAACAATGCACGTTTGAGCAGGTCGATCGCCGCCGCGGCTCGACGCTGACTTTGCTGTCCGGCGATCGGCGCACCGCCTGAGCGACTTACAACGTTATGCAATCGCGAAGAACAGGAACAAAGCCATGCCCCTCGCCGAATATCGCCGCAAAAGGCACTTCAACCGCACTTCCGAGCCGGCCGGCCGCAAGGGCGGCCGGCGGAAGACCGGCTGGCAGTTCGTGATTCAAAAGCACGACGCCACCCGCC
>DATGKC010000406.1:0-9113 GCA_035294845.1 Planctomycetaceae bacterium
CAAAGCGGCCATGCCGCCGGCAAACCGACCATACCAACGCCCCGCATAGATGCCCACCAGGGCCACAAGAACGGCGAATGCCATGGCTGGCGCCGTGCGGGCGCACGTAACGGAAAAGGCGACGTGTCGATCGACAGGTGGAAAGGCGAGATAGGCCAACTCGTGGGCCAGGCCGATACACATGCGACCCAGTGGCGGATGATCTGGAAACTCGGCATCAACCTTGCGAAAACCAGCCAAGTCGAAGTCGAGCAATCGATCGGCGAGTCGCACTCCCTGTTCGACGTTGAAGGCTTCGTCGACCGTAAGTCCCGGCCCATCGAACAGCCTCGGATGATCGCCGGACGGGTCGAGCGCAACGACGATCGCCAACCAGGTTCCTGCCGCAATCGCCACCGGCCAGAACCAGTTCGTCGAGACGAATCGAACGACGCTCATGCCGGTTTAAAGACCCGCTGCAACTCTTCCAGGGAAGTGCGACCCTCGGCCACCAGCCGCAGGCCGTCTTGTTGGAGCGTCGTCATTTTGTCTTTCTTCATCTGCGATCGGATGGCGGCGGCGTCGGGTTTGGCGGAGACGACCGCGCGCATGCCGTCGGTCATTTCGAGCAGCTCGAACATTCCGGTGCGGCCGAGATAGCCCACCGAGCCACAGGTTTCACACTGTTCCATGCCTCCTTGCTGCTGATCGGGGGGCTTGCGATACAGCGCCTGGGTGTCTTCAGGCAATCCAAGCCTTTTCAGGAACTCGGATTTCGGCTTATAGGCCAGCCGGCAATCGGGACACAAAACGCGAATTAATTTCTGCGTCACGACGCCTTTGAGCCCCGAAGCGACCAATTGCGGGTCGCCTAGCCACTCGATGAGCTGCAAAACGGCCGATGGCGTATCTTTGGCAGCCAATTCGGTGAGCAGCATCACGTCTTCGTGCTTTGAAAAGACGGCCTTGGCGGAGGCAGCCTCTTTCAACGGATCGCACAAGATGACGTTGGCCTCTTTGCGAATGGCCCGCATGATCGTCGTCGCCAGGTCGTCGTTGGGGTCGATTTCGAGAGGCGAGATCTGCTGGAATTTCCGCCCTTCGGTGTCACCGATCGTGAAGATCGTGTAGAGGTAGGCGTCGACATTGCGCACGAGCGCATACAGCGTCGTTGTCGTTCCCGACCCGGAAGGCCCGGTCACGACGAGCACGCCCGGAGCGCCGCAAAGCTCGCGCAGCTTCGCGCGCATGGCATCGCCCATGCCGACGTCGCCGGGCGTGTCGAGCTTGATCTTGGAATCGGTGACGCGCACCAATAGGCGCTCGCCGTCGGCGACGGGAACCGTTTTGATTCCCAGCGAATACGGCCTGGAATCGAACTCGGCCTTGATGCCCCCCGCTTGAGCCGCCTTGCGCTCTTTCACGTCAAGCCCCGCCAGCAGCTTGAGCATTTGCGTAATCGCATGCCCTTCGGCTTTCGCGAGTCGTCCGCCGGGATAGGGCATGCCGTCGACCAGCAGCGTCACGACGGCCTGCGGGCCTTTGGGTTCGATGCGAATTGTGTCCGCGCGCCGGGAAAGAGCGTCGGTCACGAGGTCTTTGGCGCGCATGAGGCCTGCGTCGACGAGCCGCGCGTTGGCCTTCAGGTTGACTTCCTGCCCGCTCAAAGGACCTAAGAAACTGACCGGCTCATAGTCGAATTCCTCTTCCTCTTGTTCTTCGTCCTGCTTACGGAAGAATCCAAATACCACGAAACAACTCCTTGTCGTTGGTCCCGCACCGTTTGGCCCGCGGCGGACGGGAAAAACTGCCTGGACTACAACAACCCATACGCTCGCAACGTGGCGACGAGCTTTTGCTCTTCTGCCGAAGTGAGAGACGTCATCGGCAGCCGCACTTCCCCCGTATCGCGCCCCAGAATTTTCATGGCCCCCTTGATGGGAATCGGATTGGTCGCCAATCCCAACAGATCGCGGCACAGCGGAAACAGCTTGTAATGCCAGCGTCGCGCCTCAGACAAGTCGCCTCGGTCGAAGGCCGACAACATGGCTTTTACGTCGCGAGGAATGATGTTTCCCACGACCGAAACAACGCCTCGTCCACCCAGCGCCAATAGCGGCAGAGTGAGGCTGTCGTCGCCCGAGAGCACGGTCAGGTTGCTGAGGGCCAGCACTTGCGAGGCCTGGTCCATCGAGCCGGTCGATTCTTTCACCGCCACGACGCTCGGCAGCTCCCCGATGCGGGCGATTGTTTCCGGCTCGATGTTCTTCGCGGTCCGGCCGGGAATGTTATAGACCACGATCGGCAGGTCGACCTCTTGGGCAACAGCCTGGTAATGGCGGAAAAATCCTTCCTGCGTCGGTTTGTTGTAATACGGAGCGACCATCAGCGCCCCGTCTGCCCCGGCCTTTTTCGCAAACCGCGTGAGGCGGATCGCCTCGCGCGTGCTGTTCGACCCTGTTCCGGCAACAACCTTGACGCGCTGGCCGGCCTGCTCGCAGACAACGGCGATCACCCGTTCGTGTTCATCGTGCGAGAGTGTCGGGCTTTCGCCGGTGGTCCCAACGGGGCTGATGCAATCGGTCCCCATTTCGACGTGCCAATCGACCAGCCGCCGCAGCGCTGCCTCATCGACCTCGCCGTCTCGAAAGGGGGTGACGAGCGCCACCATCAGGCCCGCAAACTGTTCACCCTTGGTTGCCATGCTGCTTTCGGTTTCTCCAATCGATGCCGGCCAGACGTGCAAGCGCCAGCTCCAGGGCATGCGTGCCGTCCCGCCCGTGTCCCTGGGCTTTAACGGCCAGATAAAGCTGATGCGCGAGCGCCAGCCCGGGCAAACTGAGCCCCATGCGTTTGGCCTCGTCCAAAGCGATTCCCATGTCCTTGATGAAGTGTTCCACGAAAAAGCCCGGATCGAAATTGTTGTCCATGATCCGCGGACCCAAATTCGAAAGAGACCAGCTTCCGGCGGCTCCGCTCCCGACCGATTTGAGCACCGTCGGCAGGTCAAGCCCGGCTTTGAAACCATAGAGCAGCGCCTCGCAGACGCCGATCATGTTCGTCGCAATCAACACCTGGTTGACCATCTTGGTGTGCTGCCCGGCCCCCGGCCCTCCCTGATGGACGATCGTTTTGCCCATCGCGTTCCAGCAGGGCGAGAGCGCCTCCGAGACATCCTTGTCGCCGCCGATCATGATCGAAAGCCGCGCTTCGCGCGCTCCTACGTCGCCGCCGGAAACGGGAGCGTCGATGCTGTAGACGCCTTTGGTCCGCGCGGCTTCGTAGATTTCAACCGCCAGCGAAGGTTCGCTGGTCGTCATGTCCACGAGCACCGTGCCCGATTTCGAGCCGGCCAGCGCTCCGCTTGCGCCCAGCATGACTTCGCGCACGTCGCTCGGAAAACCCACGATGGAAAATACGACGTCGGATGCCTCGGCGACCGACTTGGGCGAACCTGCCCATTTTGCCCCTTTGCCCAAAAGGGGTTCGGCCTTCTCTTTGTGGCGGTTATAGACCGTCGCCGAAAAACCGGCATGCATCAGATGGCCGACCATGCTGGCGCCCATCACGCCGGTTCCGATCCAGCCAATGCGAGTTTTTCCCGGTGCAATCGTTGGTAGCGGCATGCGGTATCGAGCGACTTGAGAGAGTGGTTGTCAGTCCTTGCACTCAGTATACAACCGCCCTGTGGGGAAGTCATCTCACGCATCGGCCGGAGGCTTGCATCCCCCAGGCAAAACGGATACATCCGAACACAACCAGCAGAGTCCAAAATGGAGACGGCAATCATGGCAGACCAGCTCGAATGCACTACGGCCGATGCGGGTTTTTCGACAACGGCCGCCGATCTCCCCTATCATTTGCCGCTCGATTTGACCGTCGAAGACGCCGATACGATCGCCGAGCTTTGCCAACACCCGGAGGGTGACGAGCGCGAGCGGTTCGCCTTGAGCGCGCTGCGGATCGGCGTGCTGGCCCTGCGGCAGGCGCGCGGCGAGGTCGATGGCGAACAAATCCGCCGGCAAACCGACCGCATGCTGCTGGCGCTCGAGGCCCAGCTTGCCGAACATGCGGGAGTCGTTCACAACCGCCTGGCAGGGTCTCTCAAAGACTATTTTGATCCAGAGAGCGGCCGGTTCCAGGAACGGGTGAACCGCCTGATCCGCAAAGATGGAGAATTGGAGGATTTGCTCCGCCGGCAAATCGGGACAGAAAACTCCGAGCTTTCAAGAACGCTGGCGGTTCACTTCGGAAACGAAAGCCCGTTGCTCAAGCTGCTCACCCCCGATGAGTCGCGCGGGCTGTTAAAGGCGCTGCGCGACACATTCGATGAGCAATTGAGATTTCAGCGAGAACGGATTCTGGGAGAATTCTCGCTGGACAACAAGGACGGGGCTCTGTCGCGGCTGATTGCCGAGCTCAGCACGCGCCACGACGCGCTCACTGAAAACCTGCACGGGAAAATCGGCGAAGTCGTCAAGGAATTTTCGCTGGACGAAGAGAACTCGGCCTTAAGCCGGCTCGTGCGAAACGTCGAAGGGGCCCAGCGAACGATCACGAGTGAGTTTTCGCTCGATAACGAGTCATCGGCCCTCTCGCGCCTCAAAGGCCTGCTCGAAGCCACGCAGCACGCCATCGACGGCAACCTGACGCTCGATAGCGACGATTCGGCCCTGTCGCGCTTACGAAAAGAGGTGCTCGAAATTCTCGCCGCGCACTCGAAGACCAACCAGTCGTTCCAGGAAGAAGTGAAGCTGGCGCTCTCGAAAATGGTCGTGCAGCGCCAAGAGGCGGCGCGGTCGACGACGCACGGTCTGGTCTTCGAAGATGTCGTCTGCGAATTCGTGTCGCGCGAGGCTCTCAAGCTGGGGGACGTAGCCACGCGCACCGGAGAGACGACGGGGCTCATCAAGAATCGCAAAGTCGGCGACTGCGTGATCGAGCTGGGTCCGGACAGCGCAGCTCCGGGGGCGCGCATCGTGGTCGAAGCCAAGGAAAAGGATCAGTACCCGATCGCCCAGGCCCGGCAGGAAATCGACGAGGCCCGCAAAAACCGCGATGCACAAATCGGCCTGTTCGTCTATTCCGCCAGCCTCGCGCCCGACGAAATGGCGGCCGCTCCCTTATTGCGTTACGGCGCCGACGTGTTCGTCGCGTGGAACCCGGAGGAGCCGGCGACCGACCTGTTCCTCAAGACGGCTCTTACCCTGACGCGGGCCTTGTGCGTGCGAATGGCTCGCCAGCATGACGCCCAGGCGGCCGACTTTCGGGCGATCGACGAGGCGATCTGCGAGATCGAAAAGCGCACTGAGGGGCTTAACGAGATTGAAACATCGGCCAAGACGATCCAGTCGGGGAGCGAAAAAATACTCAAGCGAGTCGATCTGTGCCGCAAGGCGCTCGTGCAACAGGTCGAGGTACTGCGCGAGAAGATGGACGAGTTGAAACAATTGACGGGAGGCGTGTCTTTGAGCGAATCCTGAGAGACCGGGCCTTGGCTCGCTGCGCCGCAACTTTGGAGCGAACCGGGCCCCAACCAACCCACCGCGACGCGCGAGCGACGTGTGTCATTTCCCTTGCCTGCCCCTGTCCAATTTCGTTTCCGACTCCGTTTCGTTAGGCTTTGCCGTGACCACCGACCCCAGTCCCCCAACCGCCCCCCCGACGCAAGTGCGGTATCTGGTTCTGGCATGGTTTTCGGCCGCATGCATCATTGCTTATTGCCAGCGAAACTCTCTAGGCGTCGTTGAGATTGAAATGCGCGAGGAATTGCAACTGACCAAAAAGCAGTCTGCCTTGGCCATGACCAGCGCGTTCTTTTTCGCTTATGCGCTCCTTCAGGTGCCTGCGGGATGGGTAGGACACGTGTGGGGTTCCCGCCGCGCGTTGACTGTGTTTGCCGTCATCTGCTCGGCGGCAACCTCGTTGTGCATGGTGGCCGGGCGGTTCCCTCCGTTTGTTATTTTGCGCGGCCTGATGGGAAGTTCGCAGGCGGGTTTGTTTCCCTGCACGACCGGCGCGATCAAGAACTGGTTTCCTTCGTATCAATGGGGTTGGTCCAACGGCATGTTGACCGCCTTCCAGCAAGTCGGCGGCGCCGGCGGCGCAATGATCGCGGGATTCGTGGCAGCGAGTTTTGGCTGGCGGTCGACATTTTTGGTGTTTGGCATACCGGGTTTGCTTTGGGCCATCGGCTTTTATTTCTGGTTTCGCGATCGTCCGCAGGATCACCCCAGTGTGAATGCGGGAGAGCTTGCCGTCATCCGCGGCTCTGCGATCAGTGATGATTCGGATCGAGCCCGTGCCGACACGTCGGTTCCCTGGCGAGTGATTTTGCTGAGTCCCGCCATGACCTGGATCTGCACGCAACAATTCTTTCGCGGCGCGGCATACATTTTCTACAGCACTTGGTTTTCAACCTATTTGAGAGAGTCGCGCGGCGTCGACATCAGGTCGGCCGGATGGCTGACGAGCCTTCCCTTGTGGGCCAATGCCATCGGCTGCGTGGCCGGCGGCGGATTTTCGGACTGGCTGCTTGTCCAAACCGGAAGCCGGCGAGTCAGCCGCCAGGGGCTGGCGATCGCCAGTCAATTGGCCGGAGCCGCGCTCGTGTTGGCCGCCTATCCCGTGAACAGCCCTACATTGGCGGTCTTGATTATCAGTCTGGGTTCATTCTGTGCGGCGGCAGGCGGGCCCATCGCTTACGCCATAACGATCGACATGGGGGGAGAATTTGTTCGCCCGATCTTCAGCTTGATGAATATGTGGGGCAACCTCGGATCATTCGCTTCTCCATTCGTTGTCGCCTGGCTTGTGGGCGAAGGCCCATCGGCCAACTGGGACTTTGTTTTGCCGGTGTTCGCCGGAATGTACGTCGTCGCCGGCGCGGCGTGGCTGGGTTTCAATCCCAGCCGGCCCATTGTGCCGGATGAACCGCAGCCGACGGGCGGCGCCGAAGCCGCGCCTGACGAGAAGGATCAATCTCCGAACGCGGATTGAGGGCGAATATTGATTTTCATCGCCGAACCGGAACGATCTGCCGCAAGGAGCCATCATGCCGCACGTTGATACGCCGCAATCTCGCTGCCGCCTGGGTGTCGCGCGCTGCGACATTACGCCGCCGGTCGGAATCTATCACCGCATGTGGGGGGCCGCGACGCATGAGCGGGCCGCGGGAATCCATCGGCCGCTCACCGCGACGGCGATCGCCTTTTCCAGTCTGGAATCCCGCGCGCGCGAAGGCCGCGATGCGGCTGGGCTCGAGCGCGGCGCGCAACTCGGCACGGCCGAACAGCCGGGCGCCTCGGCCGATGGCTCCGGCGACGGCGAACAAATTCTCATCGCCGTCGACCACTGCATCTTCTTTGGCAACGACATGGAGTCGCTGCTCGATGCAATCTCGCGCCGAGCGGACGTCGGTCGCGAAAAACTGCTGATTGTCTTTTCGCACACGCACGCGGCGGGCCTCATCAACACCGACCGGGCGCATTTGCCCGGCGGCGATTTGATCGCGCCCTATCTGGAAGAGCTGGGCGCGAAACTTGCCGATATTGTGCGCCAGACGCGCCTGGCGGCTCGCCCGGCGACTCTGGTCTACGGCGCCGGCCGCTGTGCGATGGCCGCACACCGCGATTTTTTCGATGAAGCAATGGGCGGCTACGTGTGCGGTTATGATCCGCAAGGTCCCGCCGACGACACCGTGCTCGTGGCTCGCGCTGTCGATGACGACGGCCGAACCATGGCCACATTCGTCAATTATGCCTGCCATCCCACGACGCTTGCCTGGCAAAACCAGCTCATCAGCCCGGATTTTCCAGGAGCGATGCGAGAGATCGTCGAGGCGGCCATCGATGCGCCGTGCGTGTTTTTGCAGGGCGCCTCGGGCGACCTGGGACCGCGCGAAGGCTTTGTGGGCGATGTGTCGCTCGCCGATCGCAATGGCCGACAGCTCGGGTTTGCGGCGCTGGCGGCGCTCGAAGCCCTCCCCGCGCCGGCCACTCGCTTCGAGTACGCCGGCGCGGTCGTTTCGGGCGCGACGATCGGTACGTGGCGGCATGCGCCGCTTTCCAAGGCCGATCTCGCGAATCTGGCCAAGTGGCGTCTCGAACGCTGGACCATCGATCTCGCCTATCGACCGGGGCTTCCCACCGTCGGCGCGCTGACGGAAGACCGCGCCCGCTGGGAGCTGGAAAAAGCTCAAGCGCAGAAGTCCGGGAAGTTGGAATCGGCCCGCGACGCGCATGCGATGATCGAACGGGCCGATCGCCAACTGGCGCGGCTCAAGAATCTGCCCCCCGGCGCCGAATTTCCCTTGCCTGCCACCATGTGGAGCATCGGTGGCGGCATCTGGCTGGGAGTCGAAGCCGAGCTTTACCAGTTGCTGCAATGCGCACTTCGCGAGCGGTTTCCCGAAACGCCGATCGTCGTCATGACGCTGGCCAACGGCGCCCGGCCCACTTACCTGCCCACACAGCAGGCTTATGAAACGGGCGTCTACCCTGAAACAATCGCCCTTCTGGCGCGCGGCTCACTCGAAAGGCTGATCGAGACGATCGGCGACCGGATCGCCGCCTGGCGGGGCGACTTGTCAAAATGAGCCGTTCGATTTAATTTTCAAAGACAACCGTCTCAATGAGCGTTTGCTTTGAAAGGAAGACTCCATGACGGGCTACACGGTGCACACCGGTTCGACAGAGAAATTCGCGGCAGGCTGGGACGAGATTTTCAAGAAGGGACGACCTGGCCGATCGGCGGGAACGAAAGAATCGTCGGCGAAAAAGAAATCGCATGGGTCGGCCAAGCGATCGCAAGGCCGCAGACGGCGAAAAAAATAGCCCGCCGAAGTGCGCGGATCGACAAAGTAGTCATTTCGCTCCGCGAGATGAGTCTCGGCGTATCCATCGCAGACTGCGCCACGCAAGCCAAATGGAGTCTGAATCGTCGCGTGCGCCGGCGCTACATTCAACGATCGGTCCCACTTGGCCGGATGCTCGACGGTGATGCATACGCCAGCAAAAAAGGAAAAGCGGGGGAGCATATCGCCACTCCCCCGCTTTTTGAATTCTGCGGTGAACTTTTCGGTCAGCACGAACGCCGATTACTTCTTCTCTTTCTCGACCTTGAACCCGGCCTTC
>DATGKC010000407.1:0-6121 GCA_035294845.1 Planctomycetaceae bacterium
GGAAACAACCAGATCGCGGCTGGTAGCAGTCCCTTTCCCGATTCAGGCGCCATAGCCACACCCGCTCCGCGGTTCAGGACAACCGGATAGAACTCCAGCGGACCGAGCGCGACTCGCAGTTGCGCGGTTAGCCGGCCGGCGTCGGAGCAGGGAGCCGCTGGACGAGCATTGTGGCCAGGCAGGCGCCCGCGAGGATCGGCGGCCCATGATTGTCGCAGAAGTAGGTGAGCGCAATCGCGCCCGCCAGTCCGGCCGCGCCCCAGATGCGAATCCGCAGCGGTTGAGCGCCGCCTTGCACGCAGAGCCAGGCGCACAGGCCGCCCAGTAGTCCTGAACCCCCCAGCGACGCGCCGGCGCCCACCGGGTCCCAGGCGAAGCCGGCGACTTCGCCGATCACGCCGGGGATGAAATAGACGAGCAGCCAGCGCCAGCTTCCGTACAATCGCTCGGCGATGATCCCGGCGGGAACCATCCACACGAGATTAAACAACAGGTGCGGCCAGCCCTCGGAGTGGACGAACAGCGGCGAAACGAGCCGCCACCATTCGCCGGCGGCGAGCGCCCCAGGCCGCCGGCGCAGCGTCTCCAGCACCTCAGGATTCAAAAACTGCATGCCGGTGACGGCCAGCGTCACGCCCAGCACGAGCGCTGTGGCGGTCGGTCGAACAGAATCAGACGAGCGCACTTAAGAATCCTTCTTTGACTTCTTCCTTGAGAATCATTCTTTAGACGTAGAGTTTTTAATCCATTTTGCCGACATGCGATCTGCGAAGGTTGGGCCGGCGAATCCCGGTCTTCTTAAGGAGTCTTCGGCAATCCGCGTTTACAATCCATACAATTCGTCGAACTTTTGATGCAGGTGTCGGACGAGGGAGTCAGGCGAGAGCGACTGGCCCGTCACGATTTGCACCAGCTTCTGCGCTCGGTATTGCTTTCCGCGGCGGTGTATCTTTTCGGTGAGCCACGTCTTGAGCGGGGCGAATTCGCCGCGCGCAAATGCCGCCGGCAAATCTCCCAGATCGCGCGATGCGGCTACGAAAAACTGGGCCGCATACATGTTTCCCAGAGCGTAGGTGGGGAAGTATCCGATTCCGCCGCTGCTCCAGTGGATATCTTGCAGGCAGCCTCGCGCATCGTCCGGAGGCGTCATCCCGAAATACTTCGTGAATGTTTCGTTCCAGGCGGCGGGAACGTCGGCCGGCTGGAGATCGCCCGCGATCAGAGGCCGCTCCAGATCGAACCGCAGCAGGATGTGCAGGTTGTAGGTGGCTTCGTCGGCTTCCACCCGGATGAACGACGGCTGCACGTCGTTCACGGCCCAATAAAAATCGCCCGACGCCGTGGCGCTGAGCGCTTCGGGGAACGTCTGCTGGGCCTGCGGATAGAAGTGATCCCAGAACGAGCGGCTGCGGCCCACGAAATTCTCCCACATTCGCGACTGCGACTCGTGAATTCCAAGGGAACAGGCTGCGCCAACCGGCAGGCCGAAAGCCGCTCGTTCCAGCCCCTGCTCGTACATTCCGTGCCCGGCTTCGTGCAGCGTGCCGAAAAAGGCGCCAGGGAAATGATGCTCGTCATAACGCGTGGTAAGCCTCACATCGCCCGGTCCGAAGCCGCTGCAGAAGGGGTGCGCGGCCACGTCGAGCCGGCCTTCATCGAAGTTGAATCCGATTTTTTCGGCGACGGCAAGCGAAAACTGTCTTTGAGCATCGACAGGATAACGGCGCTCGATGATGTCGCGGTTGGGCCGCCGCCCCGATGCGGCGATGGCGGCGTTCAGTTTCACGAGCTCGTCGCGCAGAGGTGTAAAAAGCCTCGTCACATCGGCAGCCGTCATGCCCGGTTCGAAGGCGTCGAGCAAAGCGTCGTAAGGTACGCCTTTGCCGTAGCCGATGGCCTGCGCCTCTTCGCGCTTGAGGGCCACGATCTTTTCCAACCAAGGGCGGAACTGATTGAAGTCCGACTGTTTTCGGGCGCCGATCCACGCCTGTTGCGAGAGCGTCGCAGTGTGCGAGAGCTCTTCGACGAGCCGGCGGGGGAGCTTCGTGGCGCGATCGTAGTCGCGGCGGGCCTCGCGGACATTCGCGGCAATGGGCGAATCCGGTTCGGCAACCAGCGGGGTGCCTTCAATCTCCGAGAGGAGCTGGCCGATTTCGGGCGCGGTCGCCCGTTCATGGCATAATCCGGCCAGAAGCGAGAGCTGATTGGCGCGGTGGGCGGCGCCTCCCGGAGGCATGTACGTCTGCTCGTCCCAACCCAGCACGCTGACGCACGATTCCAGGAGCGTGGTCTGTTTGAGCCGTCCGGCCAGCTCGGCGTAAGCCTGTTCAGGAGTGCGGGGCATTGTAATTTGGTTCCGAAAGAGATGGGCGTGATCGAAGTGCAGCGACATCTCCATTGTAGGAAGCGCGGAACAATTTCGGAATGAACCAGATTTCGGATTGCGATCGCTTCGTGGTGTTCGCCTCCGGATGGTCGTGAACTGCGGCCGGTTCACAACTCGATTTCCATGAGGTCTTCGCCGATTTCGGTCGCCGGAAAAAACGCGCGAGCGGCGTAGAGGCCGATGGGGTCGTCCTCGGCGTGCTGAGGATCGAAGTGCGTCAGGACCAGCCGCCCCACGCCCGCCTCGCGCGCCAGTCGCGCCACTGCCGACGTGTGGCTGTGCCCGGTCTTTTCGCCCAAGGCCGCCGATTCATCGCGAAAGTTGCACTCGTGAATCAGGAGATCGACCCGGCGGAGAAGCTCGGTGTACGAACCGTCGACGGCCGTGTCGGTGATGTAGGCGAGAGATTTCCCTGGCCAGTCGATACGATAGCCGATCGCGCCGCCGGGATGACTTTTCAGCGGGCAATGTGTGAGCACGCCTCCGCCCGGAAGCTCGACGCTTTGGCCCAGCGGGCGAAATTCATACGGCGGCATCACTGGAAAGACGGGTTGCGCGAACAGGTGCGTGCGAACGGCGTCGAGAGTTTCGGCTCGGCTGTGAAGGCGTGCCCGCGCGAGCTTGCCCGAGAGCAAGGGCACCAGGATGTACGTGAGACCTGCGATGTGATCGAGGTGCGCGTGCGACAAGAAGATGTCGAGGTCGCGCGTGGCGAGCCGCCCGGCGACGCGGAAAAACGCGGTGCCGGCGTCGAGAACCACTCCCGCTTCAGGAAGCATGACGCAGGCGGTATGGCGCCGCTCGTTGGGGTGGTAGCCTCCGGTGCCGAGTAAATGCACGCGCATGCTGGAACCTCAACGCCGCACAGTGTTCGCTCAATTCTGGCAGGTAGCTGAACCCGCCAGAGTTCAGACGACCTCGAACAACGCTCTGAATTCTCACGAATTCAGCTACGTCACGTTCTGAATTCTGGCGACTTCGGCGGCCGGCCGAAAGAAGCGCCGGCTAGCGAAGCCGTTTTTCCCGGATCCAATCGGTGTGAAACGTTCCCTCCCGATCGACGCGCTGGTAGGTGTGAGCGCCAAAGTAGTCGCGCTGGGCCTGCAGCAGGTTGGCCGGCAAGCGATCGCGGCGATAGCCGTCGAAGTACGTGAGGGCCGCGGCAAATCCGGGCACGGGGAGGCCCATTTCGACCGCCTGCGCCACGACGCGCCTCCAGCTTGGCTCGGCTTTGCGAATGGCCGCCACAAAAAAGTCGTCGAGCAGCAGGTTTTCGAGCCGGGGGTTCTTATCGAACGCCCGCTTGATGTCTTCCAGGAACCGCGCCCGGATAATGCAGCCCCCGCGCCACAAGAGCGAGATATTGCCGTAGTTGAGGTCCCATTTGAACTCCGCCGCGGCGGCCGCCAATTGCACGAAACCCTGCGCATAGCTGCAAATCTTTGAGGCATAAAGAGCCTGCCGGATGTCTTCGATGAACTCGTCGCGTTTCCCGGCATAGCGTTCGGCCGGCGGCGGAAATATCTCGGAAGCGCGCACGCGCGCCGCTTTCTGCGACGACAGGCATCGCGCGAAGACCGCTTCGGTGATCAGCGTGGTCGGCACTCCCAGGTCGAGCGCGTGCTGGCTCATCCACTTTCCGGTCCCTTTTTGCTGGGCCGTGTCGAGAATTTTGTCGATCAGGCGGCCCTCGGAGAGCGAGTCGGGGACGGTGAAAATGTCGCGCGTGATTTCGATGAGATAGCTTTGCAGTTCTCCCCGGTTCCAATCGTCGAACACCTGATACAGTTCGTCGTTGGTCAGCCCCAGGGCGTTCTTGAGAATGAAATACGCCTCGCAAATGAGCTGCATATCGCCGTATTCAATGCCGTTGTGCACCATTTTGACATAGTGCCCGGCGCCGGCAGGCCCCACCCATTCGCAGCAGGGAACATCGTTGCGCGGGCCGACCTTTGCGCTGATTTTTTGCAGGATGTCTTTGACGGCAGGCCACGCGGCCGATGAGCCGCCGGGCATGATGCTTGGTCCCTTGAGCGCTCCCTCTTCACCTCCGGAGACGCCGGCGCCGACGTAGAGCATGCCGGCCTTTTCGACCTCCAGCGTCCGCCGGTTCGTGTCGGGAAAGTAGGTGTTTCCGCCGTCGATCAGAATGTCGCCTTTGGAAAGCAAGGGCAGTAGCTCGCCGATCAGGTCGTCGACGGCGCGGCCGGCTTTCACCATCAGCATGATTTTTCGCGGCAGCTTGAGGGCGGCCACAAGCTCTTTGAGCGAATGGCAGCCGGTCAATTTTTTGCCGGGGTGGCGCTCGATGAATTCATCGACTTTGCTGAGCGTGCGGTTGAAGACGGCGACCCGATAGCCTCGGCTCTCGATGTTGAGCACGAGGTTCTCTCCCATCACCGCCAGCCCCACGAGGCCAAAATCGCAATCAGGCATGACGGTCCGTTCCCAAGATGGAGTCTCTGGTTTGTCCCCTGGCGCGCAAATGATTGTGATAAATCGCGCGCCGAGTTTCCAGCCCCGGTAGCGGAACTCGCCAGAGTTCAGAGCCGTCGTTCGATTCTAACGCGATCCCGGTAACGTCATCTGCTCTTCGTGGCGCGGGAGCTGCCGCCGGTGGGGGCATCTTTGGTGGCGCTCTTAATCGGTTTCGCGCCGCCGGTGCCAGTGAGAATCGAGGGTTTGTCTTCAGATGAAGAGCTGCTGTCCGACGGGGCATCTTTGCCGGATTTGCTGGGAGCGGCGCCCGATTGCTTCCATTCGGAAACCGACCAATAGGCCTGCGTGTCGATCACGAACCGCGCCAAATCGAGCATGTCGTTTTTGAACGATTCGGTCGTGATGTTCTCGTTGGCGAGGACTCGTTCGAGAATAAAGCGGCGCGTGCTGGGCATATAGGCGAAGAAGGCCTTGCCCATCTTGTCGTTCTCGGCCAGAAGCCGCAGCAGGGCGGTGCGGGGCACGTCGCTTGCCGTCTTGGGGAGCTCATTGAGCCACGCCATGATCCAGATCGATTCTTCGTCGGTGCTCAGCACCGCCGACATCGTCATGTTCCATTCCTCTTCCAGCTTGGCGGGAAAAGTGAAATTGTACTGGCTTTTCTCCTTGGTGATCTTAAGGCCCAACGCCGACAGCAGGTTTCCCAGCCCCTCGAGCGTGAGCCGCCCCTTGGCTGGGGCCTTGGATCCCTCGGCGGCTTTGGCTGCCACGGCGCCGGCGGCCAGTGTCCCGCCGGCGGCGACAGCGGTCGAAAGCATTTGGCGGCGAGAAATACTTGCAGACATGCGACACTCCTTTATCGTCTGGTCGGTTCATCCGTGATGAACGCCGCGCATCGGGCGGCGTCCGGCGGCTTCACCTCTTCGCGAACAGGTGCGCCAGGCACAACTGCGACCAGGATTCGAACTGGTCGAGTTCGCGCACGAGCTCGTCGGATGAGGCAAACCCTGACTGTAACATCGACTTTTCGCGCGGCCGAACTTTGGGCGCGTCGAGGTCAAAAATATGCACGATCCCCAGGTGCACTTTGCCGACCTCGGTTTCGTCGTCGTTGAGCAGCCCGACGCACGTGTCACGATAAGTCGTTTCGAGGTAAACCTCTTCGCCGATCTCACGGTGCATGGCTTCGAGGTAAACCGAACCGAACAGGTTCTGGTCGTGGGAAGAAATGTGCCCTCCCACGCCGACCGAGCGTTTGCTGTGCAGCCTGCCCTCTCCTTGCAGCTTGCCCCTCTT
>DATGKC010000408.1:0-6143 GCA_035294845.1 Planctomycetaceae bacterium
ATGAAGTCGTCGTCGACGTCCGCCGTTTAAAGAAGAATTTCGGCGGCAAACTGCCCCCGGACGGCACGCTGGTGGAAGGGATCCCGCCAAAGAAAAAATAATGCGCCCAAGGCGGGGTCGCCGAGCGGACTTGTTCGTGAAAACTACCCCCAAGGGGAGTCGAACCCCTGTTTCCGGACTGAGAACCCGGAGTCCTGGGCCACTAGACGATGGGGGCCAGGCCGAACTCGTTTTGACGGAATCACAGTAGCCCATTCGCCGTGCGAATGTCAAGAACCGGGCGGTGCGGCTTATTGACGGTGCGCCGGTCGGTCGTTACCGTAACTGATTCAATCCTTTCAGGTTCTGGGTTCGAGAGGGTCAGCTCATCTTGCAAAGGGCGCCGGCTGAACGCGCCTGGAACCGGCTCATCCAAATCATCGCCATGCGATCCGCCATTTGAATGTTCGACCGTCTCGGAAAAATCATTGAACGCCGCTGGCAAGCGATTCTGGTCGTCTGGGGTCTGGCGCTTTTGGCCGCCTTGGGCATGCACCGGAAATGGTACGACACGCTGTTTCACGTCAACGTTCCCACCTGGAAAACCGTCGCCAAGGACGGTGAATTCTCGTTTCTTCCCAACGAGATGCAAAGCCTGGTCGGCGAACAGTTGCTGGCCAAGGCTTTTCCGGAAGACCTGCTCAAAAGCAGCGTGGTCATCATCGTCCGCAGGTACAAGCAGCCGATTCGGCCCGAAGATGAGGAATTCATCGAGGAAGTGCTCAAACCGGGGCTCGAAAAGATTCGCGACGACCCGAAGCTGAACCTCGACCGCGACTTGCAGATCATGACGTTCAGCGACAAGCGGGCGGGGCGACTGCTCGTCAGCGACGATCACGAGGCCTCGCTGGTCATCATGCCCCTGAAAAGCGAGTTCCTCGAATGGCATAATCTGCCGATCATTGAACGGGTCGAAAAGCTGCTGTATGTCGAGCTGCCGAACGACCCTGAGAATCGCATTCCTCCCGGCCTCGACCTGGCGATGAGCGGTTCGGCCACGGTCGGCCGCGACATGCTGGTGGCAAGCCAAGAGAGTGCCCGAGCCACCGAGTTCTGGACGACCGTGTTGGTCATCGGCCTTTTGGGCGCTATTTATCGTGCACCGCTCCTGGCGTTCATTCCCTTGATCACCGTTTACGTGTCGGTGCAAATTGCGCTGGCGCTGGTGATTTTGCTCACGCAAGTGCCGGTCTGGAATTATCGCGTATTTTATGGAATGGAAGTTTACATCACCGTGGTGACCTATGGCACGGGCGTCGATTACTGCTTGTTTTTGATCGCCCGTTATAAGGAAGAGCTGGATAAGCACATCCCGCTTCCCAAGGCGCTGACCGCGACTTTGTCGCGCGTGGGCGCGGCTGTCACAGCCAGCGCCTTCACGGTGATTTGCGGCATCGGGATGATGGTCTTCGCCCAGTTCGGCAAGTTCCGCGAGGCGGGCATCGGCATTTCGCTGAGCTTGTTCGTGGGCCTGTGTGCCGCCCTGACGTTGACGCCGGCTCTCTTGAGGCTTTCGGGCCGGGCCGCATTCTTCCCGTTCGGCAGGACAGAAAGAATCCCATCGGAAGCCGGCTGGAAGATGGGGACAAGTCTCTTCAATCGGTTGGTTCCGCGCAACCGTTTTCAAGTCTTGTGGGAATACATCGGCGGGTTGCTCGTCCGCAAACCGGGAACGATTCTTGCCACGTGCGTGCTCGTCATGCTGCCGTTTGCGATGCTGGGCCTTTACCGGCACGATTTTCTCAGCTACGGACTTTTGAGCGAGCTGCCGGCGACGAAAAAGAGCGTGGATGGCGCCAAAGCGGTCCAAGAGCACTTTCCGGCCGGATACGCGGGCCCATTGACAATTCTGATCCAGAATGACGAGATCGATCCCGAGACGCGTGCCGGATTCTTCAGCACGAACGAGGGTTCAGCGGCGCTGCAGGGGCTGATCGGGAGCCTCGAGGCCAGATCGGCCGAGTTGGGCATCGCCGACATTCGCTATCTGGATGCGCCGCAGGGGTTCAAGCACCGGCCGGGCCAAGACGCCACAACGCGGGAGAAGCTGACCTATTCCATTGCGAAAGCCAGGGGGAAGGCATACTACATCAGTTCGGTGCCAGGGCTCGAAGGAGGCGTCACGCGCATCGATGTGGTATTCGGGGCCGATCCGTTCGCCCGCGAGAGCATTCAGCAGCTCAATGCAGTGGAGGGGGCCATCAAGACGGCTTTGCAAAACGACGACACGCTCCAGCCGTTGCGGAAATCGCAGTTCCACTATGTGGGACCGACCGCCAGTATTCGCGATCTCAAGACAGTCACCGATCACGATCAGTTGAAGATCGATTTTCTCGTGCTGGGCGTCGTGTTTGTCATTCTGCTGGCGCTGTTGCACAAGGTGGCCATCTCGGCATACCTCATCATCAGTGTGTTTTTCAGCTATTTTGTGGCGCTGGGGGTGACGTTCGCCTTTTACTGGCTCAAAGACCCGCAGGATTTCGGCGGCCTCGACTGGAAGGTGCCGATGTTCCTGTTCACCATCCTGATCGCCATCGGCGAAGACTATAACATCTTTCTGATGACGCGCATCGACGAAGAGCAGAAGCGGCACGGGCCGGTCGAGGGAGTTCGCATCGCCATGCTCCGTACGGGAACGATCATCTCGAGCTGCGGGATCATCATGGCGGGAACGTTTCTCTCGCTGTTCGCCGGCACCCTCGTCGGTTTGCAGCAGTTGGGCTTTGCGCTGGCGTTCGGCGTGCTGCTCGATACATTCGTGGTGCGGCCGTTACTCGTTCCGGCGTATTTGATTCTCTTGTTTCAAGGGCGGTTCGGCGCCTGGGGCCGCTTTTTGGGGGCAGGCGACATCGATAAAAAAAGTGACCGTCCGGCGACCAGGCCCAGGGCCCACGCCGATGCGTAACTGCTTTGTCCGAACGAAGCGGCGGCTGCGATTTGCGCCTTTGGCGGCCATCGCTCTAAGCATGACGGCTCTATCTTCACTGGCACAAGACAAGCTCCTCCGCTGGCACGACAATCTCGAACGAGCCGCCCAGAGCGCGCGCAACTCGGGAAAACCGTTGTTCGTCGTGTTTCGCTGCGCCCGCTGACCCGATTGCTGGACGTGGGATGGGCAGGTTGCCCATGACGACCCGGAGATTAAGGCCCTGCGTGCGCGCTTCGAATGCGTTCGCATCACCGGCATGAACGGAGTCGATTTGGCCCGTTTCGAATTCGACTTCGACACCACTTGGCAAGCCTTCTTTCTTGATGCCGATTTGAACATCTACAGTCGATACGGCGGTCGGGACGAAACCTCGGCAGACGGCCGGTTGTCGAAGACCTCGCTGCTCACGACGATGCGTGAAGTGCTCGAAATCCACGAGCGCCGCAGGCGGCAGCCAAGCGCCAGAGACGACGACGTGCATCCCGCCTACGGGAAAGCCACGACTCCGGAAGACATCCCACTGCTCAAGGCCAATCACCAGGGGTGCGTCCATTGCCACGAGGTGCAGGAATACCGCGTGCTGCAGGCATTTTATGAGAAGACGTTTTCGCGCGAACTGTTGTTTGGATTTCCACTCCCCGAAAATATCGGAATACGAATCGATCGCGATCACGGACACCGGATTGAGGCCGTCGTGCCCGATTCTCCGGCCGCCCGAGCGGGACTGGCCGCCGGCGACGTGCTGACGCGCGTTAGAAACGTCCCCATCCGATCAGAACAGGACTTGCGCTGGGCCCTGCACCGTGCCCCTGAGAATGACAGGCCGACCGTGTCGGTCGTGCGTCGGACAGCGGGCGCCGACGACCCGGTTGCATTCCACGCGCGGCTCGATCTTCCGCCGCATTGGCGCGAGTCCGATCTGGCGTGGCGCAAGTCGCTGCGAAGCGTTCCAGTGGCGTTGGGTTTTCTGGCGTATGCCGTCGGGCGCGAAGAACGCCGCAGCGGAAACCTCCCGGACGACAAGCTGGCGATCAAGGTCGTCTCGATTCGAGGGCAGGGGCTTGCCGAAAACGTCGGCTTGCACAAGGGCGATTTGATCGTCTCGCTGGACGAGCGCGACGAGCCGCGCACGTTCGACGAATTCAAATCCGATCTCTTGCGCCGCTTTTCGCCGGGCGACAGCGTGCGACTGACCGTATTGCGGGAGGGGGCGCTGCGGACACTCGAGGGACGCTTCCCCGACTGGCACACGAGCCAGACGCAAGTCCCCTAGCCGGAATTCCGGTTAATTCCCGGTTGGAAATTGCGGTTGGGGTTGCGCGGGCCGGCGGCCAGTGCCGTCGTTGACTTTTGCTTTCTGCGACAATACTTTCACTGGGAATTCCGTCGGCGTCCAACCGGTCTCGCGATCCTTTTTTTCATGTCTCAACTCTCGCATTTCGACGAATCGGGCGCCAGCCGGATGGTGGACGTGGGGGCCAAACCGGTCTCCGAGCGGGTGGCCCGCGCCTCGGGATGCGTGGCCATGTCGCCGGAGACATTGCGCACCATTCACGACCGCAAGGTGACGAAAGGCGACGTGCTGGAGGTGGCGCGGCTGGCGGGCATCATGGCGGCCAAGAAGACATCCGAGCTGATTCCTCTCTGCCACGCACTGCCGCTCGATTGCGTGACAATTGATTTTCGCGTGCTGGACGATCAGACGCTGGGCCTTGAAGCCACTGTGCGAGTTCAGGCGCGCACCGGCGTCGAAATGGAGGCGCTGACGGCCGTTTCGGTGGCCGCGCTCACGGTTTACGACATGTGCAAATCGCTCGATCGCGGCATGACGCTGGGGCCGTTCGTCCTTGTGGAAAAGTCTGGTGGAAAAAGCGGGCGTTACGTGCGCGGCGGCTCTTAAATCAACGCGGCTTTTGAGTGAACATCGACAGGCCGGAATCATGATGCATGAAAAGATCGCGGGGAATACCCATTCGGCGGCATTGCTCGCGCGCGTCCATGCTCTGATCGGCGACGAGCTTCGCGAAGTCGAGCACCTTTTCTTAAACGAAATCGCAAGCCGCAACGCTTTCGTCCGCGAAGTCCTGGGGCATATGGCCGGCTATCGGGGCAAGCGCCTGAGGCCGGTGCTGCTGTTGATGTCGGCCCTGGCCTGCGGAGGCATCGAGCAGCCGCACCTGGTGCTCGCGGCCGTCGTGGAAATGATTCACACCGCGACGCTCGTTCACGACGACGTGCTCGACGAAGCCACGACGCGCCGGCACGTGGCGACCGTGAATTCGCGCTGGACCAACGAAACCAGCGTGCTGTTGGGAGATTTTCTGTTCACGCACGCCTTTCACCTCGCCAGCAGCTTCGGCGATGCCACCGCCTGCCGCATGATCGGCCGGGCCACCAACATCGTCTGCGAGGGAGAAATGGCCCAAGTGGCCGACCGGGGCAATTTCATGCTCACCGAAGAGCAATATCTCGACATCATCGAAGCCAAAACGGCCGAGCTGTGCGCGATCTCGTGCAGCCTGGGGGGGCATTACGCGGGCGCTTCGCCGGCGGCATGCGAGGCGCTCGACGGATTCGGCCGCTCTCTGGGAATCGCCTTCCAGATCGCCGACGACCTTCTCGACGTTCTGGGGAGCGAGCACAAGACGGGAAAATCCCTGGGAACCGACTTGCAGAAGCAAAAACTCACGCTGCCTCTGATTCATCTTTTGGCGCAGGTTTCGCACCGGCAGCGAGACGAAGTCTTGGAATTGCTCGCGCATCCCGACGAGCGCACGCGCGGCAGGCTGCTGCCCTTTTTGGACGCCTGCGGCGCCGTGCAATACGCCCGCAATCGGGCCGACGAATTTACCGTCGCCGCACGCCAGCACTTGGCCGTAATTCCCGAGTCGCCCGCGCGGCAGCTCCTGGAAGACATGGCTGATTTTGTCACCAGCCGCTCGGCATGAAGCTCAGCAGGGCTGCAAAAAAGCCGGAGCGGACCTGTAAGCCGGGTTCTGTCGAGAGCGGCCATTTCTCTCGGACGGCGGTTGCCCGCCGCCTCTAGCAACCTACCCGGAAGTCGGCTGGCGGTCCGGACCGGACCGCGCCGGAACGAGTTGTTCCGGCTCCTTCCTGCTTGGTCTTGCTCCCAGTGGGGTTTGCCCTGCCGAAACGGTCGCCCGTTTCGCGGTGC
>DATGKC010000409.1:0-10128 GCA_035294845.1 Planctomycetaceae bacterium
CCTCGAAGCGGACCCCCAACTCGCTCACCCAGTCGTAAACCTCGCGCCGCGAGTTCGTGACGTAATAGCGCACCCACTCGGGATCGGCATCTTCGCCGAACGTCATGATGTCGCGTTCGGCCAGCTCGGGCGAATCGCGAACGCCGGCCGCTTCCTGCACCGGGGTTCCCACCAGGCTCAGGCTGCCTTGCGACATCACCGCGTGCCCGCCGAAGACCGACGACATATCGATCACCGTGACCTTCGCGCCGCCCCGCGCGAGGTCCAACGCGGCCGACAATCCGGAAATTCCCGCGCCGACGACGATCGCATCCGAGCGCGATACGGTCGCGGCCGGCGGATTGGCGGGGCGCGTGCGTTCGGCCGGCGCGATTTTTTCAACGCTGGGGCTTGTGTGCGAATTCGTGCGCGACTCAGTTCCGCAGCCGCAAAGGGCCAGGAGCCCGCTGATCAGAACAAACACTTTCGTCCGGCCAGCGGTGCGGACGAAGGCGAATGAAAACAACATCATGAACGAATCCTGATTTCGCCGGCAAGCGTGAAGTTCACTTCGCGCCGGCCGATTTGGGTTCATCAGCCTGAATGAACGCGATCAAGTCGCGAATCTGCTGGTCGGTCAGCTCATCGAGCAGCTTTTCGGGCATGAGCGAGGCCTCAGATTCCTTGAGCTCTTCCAGATCGGCGCGATTGAGCACGGTCCGCTGGTTTTTGGCGTCGACGAGCGTGATCGTTTGGGCATTCGAATCGGCCAGAAGGCCGGTCAGCACGCGCCCATCGTTGGTCTGCGCCACATACGCCATGAATTCCTGACGGATCACCGAATTGGGATCGACGATGTGGCGAACCAAAAGGTCGCGATTCTTGCGCTCGGCCACCGTCAAATCGGGCCCGATCGAATTTCCCTTTTCGTGCAGCTTGTGGCAAGTCGCGCAGATTTTTTCGAAGTGCGCTCTGCCTTGCGCGGCCTCTCCTTTGCCTTTGTAGAGCAGTTGCGTCACCGCGTTGATCCGCCCCTGCTTTTCGAGGGGAGTCGTCGTCTGCACCTTGCCCCAGAGTTTTTCGATCAGTGTGGCAAGTTGCTTGTCGTCGTGCTGCCTGAGCCGCCGCACGAGATCGAGCGAAATGGCTGTTGCCGGAATCTGCTTGCGATCGATGGCCTGTGCCAGGCGCAGCGACCAGGACGAACGGCCGCACAACGTCTCGACGGCCCGCGCCTGGGCGCCCGCTGGAAGTCGAGCGTAGCGGTCGACCAGCGTTTCGCCGATCCGGTCGTCGTTGAAGAAACCCAGCGCCGCCACGGCGGCCACACAAATGGCCTCAGATTCCGGCTGTATGACCAATGCGATGAGCGGCTCGACGGCGGCCGCCGTGTGCGTCTCGCCCAGAGTCTTGATGAGCGCCGTGCGATCTTCCAGAGCGGCCTGACGATCGACCGCCGCCTTGATCGCCGAATCGGCCGCTCGCGGCACGTTCAAGCGCAGACCCAGCTCAAGAACCTTCGATTTCGAAGGATATTTGCCGATCAGACGGGCGATTGCCGCCTCAAGCGGGGCGGGGACGCCTTCGAGTTTGCGCCCGGCCAGCGCTTGCAGCATGCCGGAGAGCACGATCTCGACGTCGCCCTCGGTGGCGGCCAGATCGAGCAATTTGGCGGAAGCGGCGAATGAGGCGTTGCTCCCTTCAGAAAAGAAGCGGCGCGAAAGTCGCTCGATGATCGCCCGATTCATCACAGGCAAACGCCACGATTCCTGCGATTCGACCAGTTTCAGCACCAAGGGCGTGTCGGAGATCGACTTGTCCTCAATGGCCCACCAGATCAACAGGGGCATTTGCACGTCGTCAACATCTTCGGCATGGCGGACGAGCCCCGCGACAATCGGAATGGTTTCGCTCGCGGGGAGCCGCTTGGCCGTGCACGCGAGCTGCATGCGAACGACGACGCTTGCATCGTCGTACGCCAGCCGCACCAGCTCTTTGTGCAGCCCCGGCGCAATGATGTGCGCGTCGCCGAGCAGACGAATCGTCCACGCCCGCACGTATTCATGGGGGCTCTCCAGCAGCTTGGCGGCAAGCTGCCCATCCAGGCCTGCCGTCACGTAAATCGACCATAAGCCCTCCAGGGCCAGCCTCTGGTCCGGGCTTTCCAGGGCCATCGCCGAGAGCGCCGGAATCACCGAATGATCGCATCGTTCGGCCAGAATCCGCCGCGCTTCGCGCGCGTACCAATCGTTGGCGTGCGAAAGCAGCTCGATGAGCTCGGCGCTCGTTTTTTGGCTGAGATCGAACGAATTTGAAGCAACGGGCGCAAGGCCCGGCGGAGCGACGCGCCACACCCGCCCGTCCAGCCGGCTCGGCTGATACCACTCGCTTCGGTTTTTGGGCGACGAATGCGAAATGTTGTAGTCGTACCAGTCGGCGATATACACGGCGCCGTCGGGACCGACGGTCATATCGACCGGGCGAAACCAGATATCTTCGCTCGTCACGAAATCGCCCGCGTGCCGCGTGACGAATGTCGATCCGCGCGTTTCGATCGTCGTCCAGCGGCAAGCACTGTGCCGCGTGTGCGGGCAGATGCAGGCGCCGTTGAACCGTTCCGGAAATGCGCCTCCCTGATAGATCACGGCGCCGCCGGAAAGGCTGTCGCCCAGATAGCCCTCGTGGTGCACCGGTTGAAAGTATCCGTAAGTGTGCGGATTGTGCAGGGGCCCGTGTTTGCCGAATCCCTTCACCAGATACGCGCCTTGCACGTGATGCTCCAGCGGCTCTGCCGTGTTCCCGGCGGGAAACAGGTTGCCGAAACGATCGAATTCGACACCCCAGGTGTTGCCTCCCCCTTCCGAGAAGAGCTCGAATTGATCCCAGCGCGGATGATAGCGCCAGATGCCTTGCTGGAAACCGATGCCTCGGATGTCGGCCGTCACCGTGCTGCCCTGCGCGCCATACAGCCAGCCGTCGGGTCCCCACGTCAGAGAATTGGCAAAAGCATGCGCGTCCTCCATTCCGAACCCCGTCAAAAGGACTTTGGGCGGACCGTCGGGGTGATCATCGTGATCGCGGTCGGCGTAGAACAAAAGATAAGGCGGCTGCGCCACGAAAACGCCGCCGTAGCCCAGCGCCATGCCCGAAGCCAGGTTGAGGTCGGTCACAAAGTCCTTAACCAGGTCGGCGCGACCGTCGCCGTCGGTGTCTTCATAGATCGAGATGCGATCTTGCCCTTTCGGCCCGCGCGGGGGCGGATCGGGCAATTTGTCGTATTTGGTTCGCAGGTATTCGTCCATTGCCACCGGTTTGAGGCCGTTGGGGTTCGGGTACTGCCGATATTGCAGCACCCACATGCGGCCGCGATCGTCGAAACTGATCGAAAGCGGCTGCGCGACTTTTGGCTCGGAAACGACGAGGCCGATCTCCAAACCCTCGCAGATCTTGAGTTTTTTCACCTCTTCGGCGGGCGAGAGCGGCGGCGGATGGTCGGCCGCGGGCTTCGGTTCGTCGGCTTTCAGGCTTAGGGCGAAGCACAGGGAGCAAACGGCAGCGATTCGAATCACCCAAGCACGCATGTCACAGAGCATTTGGCCTCCGAAGACGAAAATCTCGATTGTTCGAGCACTTCCACTTTCCAAATGGAGAGAGTGGAATCAAGAGAAATCCATATTATGAAATATGGTTGGCGATGTGCAATTCGCTCCAGCGACATGGTTGCCGGACTTGCGGAATGCCATAATCGCCGGACGCCAAAAACTTATTCGTTCCTGGCGGCATATTGAGGAAGGAGCCGCGTCCCGATGAAACCGCCTGATCGGCTGGATGAACGCATGAAAACCGCTGCGTTTAAGGGAGGCTTTTTCGTTTCTCGCAGCGCGGCGTCCGTGAAATTCGGGCTCGCGTTGTTTTTGGTGATGTTCACTGCCGAATTTGGCGGTGAATGCCAGGCTGCACCTCCCGAGGCGCTGGCAGGCACGGCGCCCTGGGAGCAAGCAGGCGATATGGCGGCCGTCACGGTTGCTGGAGTCGATCGCTTTCTATTGCGGGCATTGGAGCGATCCATCGCCGCGCGAAGCCGGCATTGGCGGCGAGACCTTGGCTCGCCCGAGGCCTATTCGAAATCGGTCGAAGCCAATCGACTGCGCTTTGCCAGGATCATCGGTCTGCGCGACCAGCGGCCGCCATTCGACTCGCTGGAGTTCTTAAGCCGCGGGCCCAAGCCCCTTCCGCTCGCCCAGACGCATCTATTCGACGTATTTGCCGTGCGCTGGCCGGCGTTGGATGGGATTTCAGGCGAGGGCCTGCTGCTGGAGCCGAATTCCGGGCGACCGACGGCTTGCGTCGTGGCGATTCCGGATTGCGCGCAATCCCCCGAGATGCTCGCGGGCCTGATGGAAGGCGTCGCGCGCGATTCTCAGTTCGCCCGCCGTTTGGCCGAAAACGGCTGCCGAGTCATTGTCCCCTCACTCATTGATCGCCGTACCGATCTTTCGGTGATCGCGGAGGGAACCCGGCGCGGCAATGTGACGCACCGCGAAATGCTGTATCGCGCGGCCTACCAGATGGGGCGGCACCTGATCGGCTACGAAGTTCAAAAGGTCCTGGCGGCGGTCGACTGGTTCATCACCGCGCCCGATGAGGCGAAACTTCCGCTGGGCGTCATGGGCTATGGCGAGGGGGGCCTGGTGGCGATGTACGCGGCGGCGGCGGATGAGCGCCTCGCCGTGGCGGGAATCAGCGGTTACTTCGACTCGCGCCAGGATATCTGGCAAGAGCCGATTGACCGCAACGTATTCGGGTTGCTCGATGAATTCGGAGATGCCGAAATCGGCTCGCTGATTACACCGCGGGCCGTGCTGGTCGAAGCGTGCGCCTTTCCGGATGTGCATATTTTGCCCGGCGCCGCCAGCGCACCCGCGCGGCTCGCGACTCCCGCGCCGGCGCGAGTTCGTGCTGAATTGGCGAGGCTCGAGGGATTCGTCCAGGGTATGAAACCGGCGCCGACGATCGAGCTCGTCGTCAGCGGCGAAGGAACGGGTCCCTTCGGCACACCGCCGTTCATCGAGAAATTTCTCCGGCTGCTCGGACGCCGCGCCGTGGTGGCGTCTCAATCGGCTCCGGTCGGCCAAGACGTGCCTGGCGCGATTGAAGTCCGCCGCAATCGGCAATTTCATGAAATCAGCGCCTTCAACGAGAAGCTCGTCGACGAGGGGAGCTATGCGCGTCAGAAATTCATGGAAAAATTGGACGCCGGCGGCGATCTGGAAGCCTATGTGAAAAGCACAGCGCCCTACCGCGATTATTTGGCCCGCCATATTGTCGGACGATGGGACGACGAGCGGTCTCCGCCAAATCCCCGGTCACGACTCAAATACGACGCTCCGGAGTTTCGCGGATATGAAATCGTGCTGGATGTCTTTCCCGACGTCATTTTGTACGGAATTCTCCTGGTTCCCAAGGAGATAAAACCCGGCGAGCGACGGTCTGTCGTCGTGTGCCAGCACGGTTTGGAGGGGAGAGCCGAACACACCATCGAGGGGGACCGAACATCGTATCGCGATTTCGCCGCGCGGCTGGCGCGAGAGGGATTCATCACGTTTTCGCCGCAACACCTTTACAACGGCGGCGACGCGTTTCGCACACTGCAGCGGAAGTCGAACCCGTTGGGCAAAACGCTGTTTTCGACGATGACAGCGCAGCACCGGCAGCTTCTGAGCTGGCTGGCGACGCTCGAATTCGTCGATTCGGACCGCATCGCGTTTTACGGAATCTCCTATGGAGGCAAATCGGCAATGCGCATCCCGGCGCTCGTCGATGGCTATGCGCTCTCGATCTGTTCCTCGGATTTCTGCGATTGGATCTGGCGGACCGTCTCCAATCGGTTTTCCGGCGGCTACCTGGTGCATGGCGAATACGAAATCTTCGAATTCGATTTGGGGAACACCTTCAATTATGCCGAGCTGGCCGCGCTGATCTGCCCCCGTCCGTTTATGGTCGAGCGATTCCACGGCAGGGACATGTTTACCGAGCGCAAGCTTGCCGAATTCGCCAAAGCCCGGCTGCTCTATGAGAGTCTGAACCTCGGCGACCGCATCGCCATCGCCTGGTTCGCGAATTTTCAGCCTCCGAGCGAATATCGCCGCCGCGAGACGTTCGATTTTCTGCACAAGCACCTGAACTGGCCAAGCCGCGAATGAAAGAGTGGCAATCGCCAGCTCTACCGATAGGGACCTTCCAGCTCAAACAGTCAACGCGCAATCGACGAGACTTAAAAATGCCATGTACAAACGTCGGCACATTTCACATTGCGAATGACGATCTGAACGATTTCGATCGTTTGAATTCGATGTTTGAGGACGAAGGCTATCTCTTTTTCCGCGAAGTGCTCGACATCGAGGCGGTGTCGGCCGTCAATCAGGATTTTCTACAGATATTGCAGCGGCAGGGAATTGCGAAGCCGGACACGTCGGAGCCGATCTGGACCGGGGCCGGAATTGCCGCGATCGACGACGACCAGCTTTATGGCCTTTCTTCTTATGTCGATCTGATCGAGTCGGGGCAGATGAAGCGCCTCATGGAGCGCGTGTTTGGAGCGCCGATTTTCATGTTCAAAGGCACAAATATTCGCTACTCGCTGCCCAATGACGAAACATACCTGACGCCGCCCCATCAGGATCATTTCTTTATTCGGGCCAACAGGGAATTCAGGACGGTTTGGGTGCCGCTCATGGAAATCGGCAGGAACGTGGGCGGGTTGGCGATTGCGGCCGGTTCCCACAAACAAGGCCTGCGCGAGCATATCGAACAGGAACATGTCTACTCGTATCAGATGAAAGGCCGCAAGCAGCGCGGCGTGGCGCTCGAAACCATCGCCGAACCCTGGCTCACAACCGACTACCGGGCCGGAGACGTCCTGGTCTTTCATAGTCTGATGCTTCACCGGGCGCTTCCCAACCGATCCGATCGTATTCGGCTTTCGCTCGACGCCCGCTGCCAGCCGTCCGCCATTCCCATAACATGGCAGGCCGAGCAAACGATTCCTGGACTCAGGCAGTATCGAAAAGACGTGCAGCGGATTACCATCGAAGAAAGCGCCAGTGAACCGCTTTTCGAGGCGGTCGTCATCGAGATGATGAAACGCGGGTGGCCGCCCGAGCGAGAACAAATTCGGGCCGTGATGGCCGAGCTCAAGCATTGAATGACGCGGTTCTTCAACTGCGGCTTGGCGGCATAAGTGATCGGCCCGATTTGCCAGCGTCGTGGCAAAAGAATTCCTGAGCCCTTTCGGCAAATTACGGCCTATTACGGAATTTTAATCAATTTGCCGATGCCGCTGCGGGAAGAATTGGGTTTAATCTAGTTGTAGATTGCGCCATTGCGATTCGTCTATCAAGCATCGCGTATCATTGAACGGCACCCGTCGAGCCCGCGATGACAGGGCTTGTCCTTTCGGGTGCAGCAGAGTTCGTCGCAGGGGCTTCGGGTAAAGCCCCTATTCGAGCGACGAAATTTCCGGAATTTCCAGAATGGCAATGACGAAACAGCTTGAAAGTAAAGACATTTTGTCTTAAAATGCGAATCAGTAGGATAAATGTTTGCCCGCCGTCCACCGCGCATTCAGAAACGGCCTCCCATGCTTCAGAATGTCTTGGTCAATTGGGACCGCTGCGGGCTGCTCACGAAATGGGCAGCGCTGGTGCTCATTCCCTGGGGATGTTTTTGTGCGGCCCGAACCTGGCATATCGCTCCATCGCCGACGACTGCGAGCGGCCCGATCCGTTGGAATAATCTTGTCCTCGATGTTCGCGAGCCGTACGTCATCGAGATCACGGGGAACAACGACCGCTGGCACGTGCGGTATCCCGGCGCCGACGGCACGCAAGCCACGGCCGGAAATGAAGTTGCCCGCCGCGATGTGCACGTCCCGCTGGACATGCAAATCATTCTCAAGCTCAAAAGCCGCGACTTCGTTTACAGCCTGGAACTCCCAGAATATGGGCTCAGCCAGATCGCCGTCCCCAATCTGGAATTCAAGATGGAGTTTCGCGCCACACAGGCCGGGCGGTTTGCGTTCGAGGGCGATGAGCTGTGCGGCGACGCCCATCCCGAGCTGGAAGGCGAGCTGATCGTCGAGCCCCGCGAACGATTTCTGGAGTGGCTCCATTCCGCAGGCGCCGAGTCCTCGGACTGAACAACGCACTCTCATCGAGCCAATTCGTCACGGAATGAGGCCATGAACCTGGAAACGAACGCCGTCAAGCTGCGGTTCGGCATCTTTCGAGGCGGGCGAAATGCCCGATGGACATTTCTCTTGCTCATGAGCCTGGTTTCGTGCAGCCGCCAGGCGCCGGCCAACCGACCGTCCACTGGGGGCAAAGCTGCCGAATCCGCCACAGCCTTGCAACTGCTCCCTTCGTCGCCGGCCGTTTTGTTCGACGCGCCCGAATTCACATTGACCGACCAGAATGGAAAGCCATTCGGCACAAGCGACCTGCGCGGCCGCGCCTGGGTCGTCAATTTCATGTTCACGCGCTGCACGGCGACCTGTCCTCGGCAGACCGAGAAACTCGCAGAACTCCAGCGGCACGTGCTCCGCTGGCCCGACGCCGAGCGCGTGCAATTGGTCAGCATCACCGTCGACCCGAAACACGACACCGCGGCGCGGCTGCGCGAATACGCGGCCTCGCATCATGCCGACCCGGCGCTCTGGAAATTTTTGACCGGCGAGCGAGCCGGGTTGTACAGGATCAGCAAGGACGGCTTCAAGCTGGCCGCCAGCGATGCTGCGGCCGATTCGTCGACCCTGATCACTCACAGCTCGCGCTTCGTTCTGGTCGATTCGCAAATGCGAATCCGCGGATTCTACGACGGTCTGGACGACAAGGAATTATCGAAACTGAGGGGGGACCTGCGATCGGTGCTGTCGGAGCCGTCGGCCGAGTGGACCGGCCCCATACATGTCGGCATTCCGGACGACGTGTTCGACCCGCCCTGGCTCGACGAGCGACGAACCCGCCAGCTCGCGAGCGCGGGCGAGCTCGGCGCGCGCCACGATTTTCATTTCGTCGACCGGCTCGATGCGAGCGGCATTCGATTTGTCAATCAGGTCGTGGCCGACGCCGCCCAGGAGCTTAAGCCGAACCATTATGATCACGGCGTGGGCCTTGCCGTCGCCGACGTCGACGGCGATGGGCTGTGCGATCTGTACTTCGTCAGTCAGGTCGGAGGCAACGAACTGTGGCGAAATCTCGGGGGCGGCCGTTTTGAAAACATCACCGATGAGGCAGGCGTGGCTCTGGCCGGGCGAGTTTCGGTTTCGGCCTCGTTCGCCGACACCGACAACGACGGCGACAGCGACCTGTTCGTCACCACGACGCGCCACGGAAACGCGCTGTTCGAGAATGACGGGCGCGGTCGGTTTCGAGACATCTCGGCCGCCGCCGGCCTTGACTACGTCGGACATTCCTCCAGCGCCGATTTCTTCGATTACGACCGCGACGGCCTGCTCGATCTCTTCGTGACCAATGTCGGCGCGTTCACGTCCGATGAGATCGGTTACAGCGGGGATCGCGAACGAGATCACCCGTACTACGTCGGCATTCGGGAGGCCTTCGCGGCGCATTTGATTCCAGAACGGTCGGAGCGCAGCACGCTTTATCACAACGAGGGGGGCAATTCGTTCCGCGACGTGTCGGAGGAAACCGGTCTCGTGCACCGGGGCTGGTCGGGCGATGCCACGCCGCTCGACGCCAACGGCGACGGGTGGGTCGATCTTTACGTCGTAAACATGCAGGGCAACGACGAATACTACGAGAACATCGAGGGCCGGCGGTTCGAGCGGCGCACCGACGAGGTCTTCGGCAAATCGCCCTGGGGCGCGATGGGAGTCAAATCGTTCGATTTCAACAACGACGGCCGCATGGACCTGTTCGTCACCAACATGCATGCCGACATGTGGAAGCCTTTGCCCGTCGGCGGCGACGAAAAGTCGAAGGCGCGCGGAGCTCCCAAAGAATATTTGCAAAGCCGCACTCCAAACTCGAACGTTTTCGGAAACGCCTTCTACAAAAATCAGGGGAACGGCCGCTACGTCGAGATCTCGGACCAGATCAATGCCGAGACTTACTGGCCCTGGGGATTGAG
>DATGKC010000410.1:0-7885 GCA_035294845.1 Planctomycetaceae bacterium
TCGACTGCTTCGTCAATTCGATCGGGGCGGCCAAAAGTCTGCGCGGCGGCCGGCTCATGATTTCACCCCTGGGTTCCCAGCTCGTCTCTGACGAGCGAGTCATGGGAATCGCCTCGGGGGCCGTGTTGATCGAAGATGCGCAGGTCACCACCAGCGGCAAGATTGCCGGCGGCGTGGTCATCACCGAAGACGTCATCAACAACTTCGTCCAGAACAACCAGTTCACGCTGCTGCTCGACCGCGATCATGCCAGCTTTCGCTCGGCGAGCGAAGTCGCCCGCGTCGTCAACGCCGACAGCAGCTTCGAGGCCAACGGCCAGCCCTTGGCCAGGGCGATCAGCCCCGGAGTCGTGCAGGTGACGATTCCCGATCAATACCGCGGCGATCCCATGCAATTCATTTCGCAAGTGCTCGACGTGGGGATCGACAATCCGCACACGCAGGCGCGGGTCGTGGTCAACGCCAAGGCCGGAACTGTGATCGTGACCGGCGAAGTGGAGATCAGCCCGGTCGCCATCAGCCATAAGAACCTCACGCTGACCATTGGCAATCCGGAAGGGCAGGCCGCCGGGCCCGCCGCAGAACCGGCCGAGCCGGTGCCGGGCGTCGGGTTTGTGGGGCTCACCGACCAGCAGGCCCGCCAGTCGCCGCAGCGGCTGAAGCAATTGGTCGACGCGCTCAACCAATTGAAAGTGCCGACCGGCGACGTCATCGACATTCTGAAAGAACTGCACCGCGCGGGCAAACTGCACGCCGAGCTGATTACGGAGTAAAAATCATGGCCATCAACTTTTCGTCCAGCGCCGGTTCGAGTGATTCCCGGGCCACTTCGCTATTCCAGCGATTACAGAATCGCGAAGACTTTTCGAGCAAGGCGCCGCGCCGCGGACAGCCGGCCGTCCGCGAGAAATTTCAGGATTTCGTGGGAGGCACGTTCTACAAAGAAATGCTCAAGGCGCTCCGCAGCGGGCAGAAGCATTCCAAGTATTTTTACGGCGGCCAGGCCGAAGAGATGTTCCGCGGCCAGATGGATCAACAGATCGCCGAAGATATGGCGCATCAATACGCCGGGCATCTGTCGGACCCGCTGTTCGAAGCCTATTCCCGTCAATCGCTGAATCGTCCGGCCGGCAATTTTTCGAATCGAGCGCAGGGCGCGCGAGGAACGGAGGCGGCGCATGCGCTTGACGCTCTTGCATGAATTGGCGCGGTTTCTCTCGGCGCTCGAACAGGCGCAAGAGGCCCTATTGTCGCTATTCGCGGCAAAACGCATCGCGCTGGATACATTGCAATCGCAAGAGCTGATCCGCCTGGCTTCAGTCGAGCAGCAACTGGCCGTCGAGTTGCAGGAGGTGGTGCACCAACGCACGAAGTTATTGGATGAGGCGCGGGGCGCGGGTTTCGCCGTCGAGTCGCTGCTGGAGCTTGCCGGGGCGATTGGAAGGACTGTCGGCGATTCCCGCGTTCTGGCCGCCATCGAGCTGCTCACGGGACGGATCATCCGTTCGCAGCAGCGCACGGCTCGCATGCAGCACGAGAGCTGGGTGCACTGGATCATTTCGCACCGCTGCTACAATCACTATACCGAACTGCTTGATCTGATCGCCCACGGAGGCCATCCCGCGCCGACATACGGCGGGACGCCCTCGGCGTCGGCAGGAGGCGCTTTGCTCGACGCAGCCGCATAGGCCGGTTGGCCGGCCCGCGAACTGACGCGAGAGGATCACCCCCATGGGACTCAACGCCGCACTTTCGACCGCCGGATCCGCGCTGGACATTTTTTCGTCCGGCATCCAGGTCGCCGGCAACAATATCGCCAACGCGAACGATCCGAATTACGTTCGCGAGAGCCTGTTGCTCGACCCGTCTTTTCCTGTGCAGCAGGGAGGGCTGATCATCGGCAGCGGCGTGACCGCCACCGGGGTCAAGCAGCAGATCGACCAATTCCTTCAGACGCGAATCTACGCGGCCAACGGCGATGCCTCGGGTTCGAGCGCCCGCAACTCGACCTATCAACAGCTTGAAACATCGCTGCAGACTTTGAGCGGGGCAGACCTCTCATCGCAGCTCAGTCAGCTCACGGGCCAGTTCAATAACCTCGTCAACCAGCCCGAGCTGGGGGCCAGCCGCCAGTTGGCCGTCCAGCAGGGAGTGCAATTCGCGCAGTCGGTCACCGATCTCAGATCGCGCATCGACACGCTGCGGACGACGGCCAATTCGCAGGTCGATAGTCTCGTCACCGAGGCCAACTCGCTCATCGACGACATCGCCGCCCTCAATCCCAGAATCACCGCCCTCGAATCGGCGGGACTGCTCAAAAGCGACGCCGGCGGCCTGCGCGATCAGCGCTACGCCGACCTCAATCGGCTCTCGCAGATCGTGCCCATCACCGTGATCGACCACGGCACGGGCGGCGTCGACGTGGCCCTCGGCAACGACAGCCTGATCATTCCGGGGGCCGTGCACCACCTCGAGACTTCGGTCAGCGGCGATCGGGGCATCGGCGTCGAGAACGTGACCGTCGAGGGAACGAACACGCCCATTTCCGGATCCAAAGGCGAACTGGCCGGCACGATTTTTGGCCGCGACAACATCGCCGGCGGTTTTATCGACAAGCTCGATCAATTCACCTCCAGCATCATCAACCAGTTCAATCTCATTCACTCCTCCGGCCAGGGGGAGCACGGCTACACGTCGGTGACGGGCACTTATCGCGTGAAAGACCCGAATGCGGCTTTGGACGCGGCGGGGCTCGCCTTTCCCCCGCAAAACGGCAGCTTCCAGGTCGAGGTCGTCAATACGTCGACCGGCATTGCCCAGACAAGCACCATCAACGTCGATCTGGCCGGCGTCAATCCCAGGACGACGCTCAACGGCGTCGTCAGCCAGCTCAACGGCGTGGCGAACCTCAGCGCGTCGGTCACGAGCGACGGGTTTCTTCAGATCAATGCGGCCAACGGCTACCAGGTCGAGTTTGCCAATGACAACAGCGGGACGCTGGCGGCGCTGGGCGTCAACACGTTTTTCACGGGGTCGTCGTCGGTCGACATCGGCGTCAATTCGCAGCTTACGGCCGACCCCACGCTGCTTGCTGCCGGCCAGGGAGGCGGGCCGGGCGACGGGAGCAACGCCGCCCTGCTGGCAGGAATCGGCAATCTCAGTTCTGCGGCGCTGGGAGGTTCCACGATCGGCAATTTCTACCAGCAGACGGTTTCTGCGCTGGGGCAGGCCTCATCCTCGGAAAACGCGGTCTCTCAGGGGTTCCAGGGATTTCTCGATGCGCTGAACAGCCAGAAGGCCCAATTCTCGGGGATCAGCATCGACAACGAAATGATTCAGATCATGCAGTTTCAGAATTCGTATCAGACCGCCGCGCGATTCATCAGCACCATCGACAAATTGTTCACTTCTTTATTGCAGATTTGACAAAATGGACATTGGACCATTGCTGCCGGGCCGGATGCCCAATTCGCTGATCACGCAGCGTTTGCAGGCGCAAATGCAGGATGCCCGGTTCGGCATGTCGCAATTGGAGACCGAGCTCTCGACGGGTCAGAAATTCCAGATCCCCAGCGAGGATCCCATCGATGCCTCGCATGCCATCCAATTGCAGTCGCTGCTCACGCAGAACACCCAGTTGGATTCGAACGTCCAGGCCAGCACGTCGCTCTTGAACGCCACCGATTCGGCGCTGGCCTCGATCTCGGGAGCGCTCAACGCGGCCAAGGGACTGGATTCGAGCGGCGTCGGGAACGCGAACACCCCCGAGCAAAAAGTCAGCATGGCCCAAGAAGTGCAGGCCTTGATCCAAGAGGTCGTGAACACCGGCAATTCGACCTTCGGCGGCAGATACCTTTTCGGCGGAAGCCGGAACACGACCGGGCCGTTTTCTGTCACGAGCACCGGCGCCGTTTTGTACAGCGGCGATCAGCAGAGTCTGAACAATCTGGTCGATGTGGGGCTCACGCAGGCGACGAATGTCGACGGCAACACGGCTCTGGCGGCCCTCACGCCCCCCGTGACCTCCGACATCAACCCGGCTTTGACCCTCCAGACGCAACTATCCGCATTGAAGGCGGGGCAGGGAGTCGCCACCGGGCAGATCTCAGTGACGCTTTCGAGCCCCGCAACCACCACGACCATCGACCTGTCGCAAGCCAAGACGATCGGTGACGTCAAAAATATCATCGAAAACGCGCTGGGAGCGGCCAATGTCACTGTCGGGATCAATGCGGCCAAAAACGGCATCAGCATTACGCCGACGGCCGGCACGATCACGATCGCCGATCCGCCGGGAGGTTCGGTCGCCTCGAACCTGGGAATCGCAGGCAATGCGCTCGCCTCGATCAACAGCGGCGACCTCAATCCCGATCTCACTCTGACGACGAAACTTGCCGACCTGAACGGCGGCGCTGGCATCGGCGCAACCGCCGGCAACGGGCTTTTGATCACCAACGGCTCGACGCAGAAAGTCGTCGACATTTCGTCGGCCGTCACGGTCGAAGACCTGCTCAACCTCTTGAAGAGTCCCGACCTCAATCTGTCGGTCGGCATCAACTCGGCGGGGAATGGGCTGGCCATCTCCAGCCGCCTGAGCGGCGCCGATTTTTCGATCGGCGAGAACAACGGGCAAAACGCCACCAAGCTCGGAATTCGAACGTTCACGGGAAGTACGTTGCTGTCGAGCCTCAATTATGGACAGGGCATTCCCGTCAATGGGGGCCAGCCTCTGGCGATCACTCGGCGCGATGGCACGGTTGTTAATGTCGATCTGAGTGGCTCGATCTCGGTGCAGGACGTGATCAACAAGATCAACGCCGTCGATCCGGGCAATCTGGTGGCTTCGCTCAATGCCGTGGGGAACGGTCTTTCGCTCGTCGATAATTCGGGGGCCGGCCCGCTTTCAGTCGACACGAGCGCCTTGGGAACGGCGCTGGGTCTGGCCGGGACCGAACCGGGCAATAATCCCGCCGTCCCGCTCGTCGGCAAAGACGTGAATGCCCAGGAAACCGGGGGGACTCTCGACATTCTGGTCCGCCTGCAGAAGGCGCTTGAGACCAACGACAACGCCACACTGACGCGGCTGGGGGGCATGATTGATGACGAATCGACGCGGGTCACGGGAGTGCGCGCGGCGCTGGGCGCCCGCATGCAGACGCTGCAAAACGTCGACGCCAGCCTGAAGAACCAGAACCTGCAAACGCAACAGGCGCTTTCCAATTCCAAGGATGCCGACATGGCGACCGTTCTCAGCGAGCTGATCGCGCGGCAAACCGCCTTCGAAGCCACGCTCCGCGCCGCCGCCCAGACGATGCAGCTTTCCTTGGCGCAGTTTCTGTAGCCTGCCGTAGCTGAACTCGCCCGAGTTCAGACCCGCAGCGGGTGGCGGGGCCAGAGTGTCGCAAGTCGAGCCGATCCTTCGCTGTCGTTGAAAGCACCAAACATTGAAACGAGATGAATTGCATGCCGGCAAACGATGGCCTCGGAGGCGGCTAAAGGAGCACCAGCGGACAATCGAGCGCGCAGCCCACGGGGCCAACGCTTGAACGGCGGCTCCTGCAACGCTCAACGAGTGCAAAAGCCGTGCTTGCTGCGGAAGCGTCAATTCCACGTGATCGCTCTGACCCCGCCACCCGACTTCCCACACTGCAAGAGTCGCGCAGCGCCGCGCGCGACTAGGCCCACTCGCGAATCGGGTCGCCTTCGATCAACCGGATCGGGCGGCCGTCGCTGGCCGTCACTGTGAGGTCGAGCGGCAGTCCCAGTTTGGCGTAGATCGTCGCGACGACTTGCTCAGTATGATACTCGCTTCTGGTCGGAGCGCTCCCCTCGTCGTCGGTGGCGCCGATCACAAGTCCTCCTGGCACCCCTGCCCCGGCCATCATGACGAAACCGGCGCTCGCCCAATGGTCGCGCCCGCTGGCCGAATTGATTTTCGGCGTGCGTCCGAAGTCGGTCATCCAAACCACCAGCGTCGATTCGAGCAAGCCGTGCTGTTCCAGGTCGATGAGCAGCTCGGGAAGCGCCTGATCGACGGGCGGCATGCGGCTGTTTTTCAGCGCGTTGAAACAATCCTGGTGGTTGTCCCACGCCGGGTCGCTCACCGTCACGAACCGCACGCCCGCCTCAATCAACCGGCGCGAAAGCAGCATCCGCTGGCCGAGCGGAGTGCGCCCGTATCGATCGCGAAGCTTGGGGTCTTCGCTGCCGATGTCAAACGCCTTTTTCGTTTCGGGCGCCGTGATCATGTTGAGCGCGGCCTTGTAGTGCTCGTCGAGGGCGTCGTAGGCCTTGGGCTGCAATTCGGCCCTCTTCTGCAAAACGTCGATCGCCGACAGCACGCTCTTCCGGCGGCCGACCCGAGCCGAATCCATATTCAAGGGGGGCGTGATGTCGCGGACGTTGAATTTATCGACGTTCGCCTCGGCGTGAATCTCGAAGGGGCTGTGCTCGAGCCCCAGAAACCCCGCGGTTCCGCCGTTGAACGTGCGATCGACGTGGTTCCCGAGCTGCACGAACGGAGGGAGCGCCGATTTGAACCCCTGTTGATGGCTGACGACAGAACCTGTGCAGGGATAAGTCAGGGCCTGATTGGGAAACCGTCCCGACATGCAGTATTGGTCGGCGAATCCGTGGCTGCCATTTTTCGGGTTCCAGCTTCGCAGCACGGAAAAGCGATTGGCCTCTTGAGCCAGTCGCGGACAGACTTCGCTGAATTTGACTCCGGAGACGGCCGTGTCGATTACGCCGAAAGGCCCCTTGACGTTCACGGGCGCCTGGGGTTTCGGGTCGAGCGTGTCATGGTGGCTCGTCCCCCCCTGCGTCCAAATGAAGATGCAGTTGGTTCCTTTGGCCGATTTGCCCTCTTTTGCAAACCCTTGCTTATGTTTCAGCAAAAAGGGGAGCGTAATTCCCAACCCGCCCAGGCTGCCGATTTTGAGAAATGCGCGGCGATGAAGTCCCTCGCAATTACGGGCAAATCCGGTGAACATGTCGAGCATCGTTCTACTCCGTCAAAGGCTGCGGCTGGCGATCGTCAGATTAAGGACGAACTTTTTCGGGGCGGGCTTCCCGGGCAGGGTCGGATGGTGGGTCTCTATCCCGCAAAAGTGATGCCTTCGCGAATTTACATCAACGATTAATTATACAAGAACTGCTTGGTGCGCCAAGAGATTGGGACCATTTTGGTCGAGGATGGCCGGTTTCGATCAACAAATCCCGATTTTATGCATAGCATCGGCGGCGTTCACCCGTCATAATAATAGATGTTGATGTCTCGCCTGTTTAAGGGCGGTCTTTTAAGCCGGTTGCGGGTTTGGCAATGAAAGCCGAAACTTTGCCGGCGACCGCTCTCCCGCCCGTTCAATTTGCCCGATTCGGAGGACTGAAGTTGATTTCCTCCCGTCCAGCAGGTGTTTCGCTCGCACTTTCAAGCGTCGTCGGACTGTGCGCGGTTGCCGTTGCGCAAACTGCCTTTGCGCTCGATTTTACAATTTCCCCGGCTCAGATTGTCTTCGATCGGGACTTCGAGCAGGTTCAAATGGTGGTCACGGCCAGCGACCCATCGGGCCAAATCAGCGATCGTTCAAACGACCTGACATCCCAGGCCAGCTTCGTTTCGTCGAACCCGTCCATTGTCGCGGTGACGCCGGGCGGGCGGCTGACGGGACTCGCCAATGGAGACGCTCTCATCACCGTGACGGTCGAAGCCGTGGCCAAGCCGGTGAGCGTGCATGTCGAAGGAATTGTTCCGCAGCCGAAAATCGAGTTCGGCGAGCAAGTGCTCCCCATCCTTTACAAGGCAGGCTGCAACGGCGGAGCCTGCCACGCCAGCCAGCACGGCAAAGGCGGGTTCATTCTTTCGGTCATGGGGTACGACCCGGCC
>DATGKC010000411.1:0-5702 GCA_035294845.1 Planctomycetaceae bacterium
AGGCGGCCTCGGCAATCGTCTACGCCGCGCAGCACGCCGGTTCACGCGACAACGTCACATGTGTGACAGTCTATGTCTAGCAGGCGGAATATCGGCGAAGCGCCCTGCGCCCGCCTGGCGTGAAGCGAGACCGAAGGTCTCACCGGGCTTTGCCAGTCTGAACCCTTTTAATCGCAGAGGGAGCTCACTATGCGGGACCGTCTGGTCACTATCGTGTTATCCGTTGCCACGACGTATGGTTTCTTGCGCGCCGTGCCGCCGCCGCCCAAAGAGCTCGAAGTCGATCGGCTGATTGTGCGAAAGGAGCTCATTGTTTCTGATACCGGCCTTCCCTGGGAACAGGGCTTCGAAGAAGAGCAGATGCCGCGCGGCGTCTATGCTCGGGCGCTGGGAGACGGTCCGGGCGGTCTTTGGGTTCGCAGCCGCCTCATCAAGGGCGAGATCGACGATCCGTTCGACGACCGGTTCCACGCCATCGAGACCGATGGAACGATGCGGCGCGCCCCGGGGCATATCTCGTGGAACGTCTGGCTTGATCATGCCTGGCGGCAAATGGCCATCATTCAGGGAGAAGGCGTCGAGCTGTCGGAAGTGCCGCGAGACGCCTGGAACGGCCTGACGCACCCGGGGCGAATCCGTTTTCAGACCTTTCGCCCTGGACATGGCGAACCGCTCACCGACGCTTTGATCGGACAAGGAATGATGAGCATCGGCGGAGGGGGCTACGGCGGCGGAGGGTTGCCCTATCCCGCCGAAGTTCTCGAACTTTGGGGAGGCAAAATGCGCCTGTCCGCGATGCGCGTTCCGGCGGCTCCCAACGTGCTTTCCGATGATGGATCGGGAGAACATCGCTACGCGCTCATCGCCGTCGGCGTTCAGGGCGATCGCACGGCGGCATCCGCGCCCGTCAAGGCCGGCGGCTTGGCCGCTCTGAGCTGGGACAGCGTTCCCGGCGCCGACGCCTATATTGTCCTGCGTGACGGGAAACAAGTGGCCGGGCCGTTACGAATTGAAGGATCGCAAAAATCGTGGATCGACGACGCGAAAGTGAAATGATGAATGCGCGCGGCCAGGCAGCCGCTGGATTCCAACCGGGCGCACGACAGGGTTGGGCAGCCGCAACCTTCATTGGTCGCCGAATTCGTGAGAATTGCGACTCGAATTGGTAGCGGAATTCGTGAGAATTCCGACTCCTTCGGTTCGTTGAGTCGGCGATGTGCCAAGACGCGATTCGCCTCTCGGAGCGAACATGATGACACCCATGCCAATCAGGCACAGCGAGACGCCCACATAGTCCCATCGCTCGGGACGCACGCCGTCAACCAGCCAAAGCCAGGCGAGGGCCGTCGTGACGTACATCCCGCCATAGGCTGCATAAACCCGGCCGGCCGAATTGGGATGCAAAGTCAGCAGCCAAACGAATGCGACAAGGCTCGCGGCAGCAGGTATGATCAGCCAGGGTGATTTCCCTTCGCGAAGCCAGAGGTAGGGAAGATAGCACCCGACGATCTCGGCGATCGCCGTCAGCGCGAACAATATTGCGGTGATGAAAATTTTCATGCCGCGATTGTACGTCGGCTGCCAGACATGAAATAGCGATGCGCGTTTGCCGTCTCGCCCCTGGAAACCGACCGCGACCAATCTGGTGGGTGAAATGGTCTTTCCAATGGCCCAAGATGATATCGTCGGCAAAGCCCCCGTCTCGCGAGTCGCCCGGCCGTTCGCCCAGCCGGCGCAAGATGTGCTCGCCGCGCTCGGGGGCGACGCCAGTCATGGGTTGAATTCCGACGAAGTCGGCAACCGGCACAGGGAGCATGGCGTTAATGTGCTCGCCTCGGCGCCGCCGGAGCCGATGTGGCGGAAGTTCTTGAAACAATTCAGCGATGTCGTCGTGTGGCTGTTGATCGCGGCGGCGATTGTTGCCGGCACATTGGGCGAGTGGACCGATGCCATCGCCATCATCGCCATCGTGCTGCTCAATGCCGTTTTGGGTTTCGTGCAGGAAGAGAAGGCCGGGCGTGCTCTGGCGGCATTGCAGAAATTGGCCGCTCCCATGGCCCGTGTGCTCCGCGACGGCAAGCTGCAGGCGGTCCCCGCGCGCGAGCTCGTGCCGGGTGATGTAATCGACCTCGACGCGGGAGATCATGTTCCGGCCGACGCGCGGCTGCTGGAAGCGTTCGGCTTGCGCGTGCAGGAATCGGCGCTCACCGGCGAGAGCGCGCCGGTCGATAAAAACGCCGAGTGCGTATTCGATGAGCGAGCCGCCTTGGGCGATCGACGGAATATGGTCTTTATGGCGACCACGGTCACGGCGGGAAAGGCGCGGGCCATCGTTGTCGAGATCGGAATGACGACCGAGCTCGGGCGAATTGCCGGCTTGCTCGAAACATACGAAGCCGAGCCCACGCCGCTGCAACAAAAGCTCGCACAATTGGGAAAGGCGCTGGCCGCCGCCTGCACGGTGCTGGTGGCGGTGATCTTTGCCCTCGAAGCCTGGCGCGGTCGGCCGCTGATCGACACGTTCCTGTTGGCAGTCAGTCTGGCGGTGGCGGCGGTTCCCGAGGGGCTTCCGGCCGTCGTCACGCTCTCGCTGGCCTTGGGCTTGCAGCGAATGGTGAAGCGCAAGGTGCTCATTCGCAAGCTGCCGAGCGTTGAAACGCTGGGCGCCGTCACCGTCATCTGCTCCGACAAAACGGGGACGCTGACGCGCAATGAGCTCACCGTGCGCGAAGTCGTGGCCGGGGGAAAGCGTTATGACGTAAGCGGCGCCGGTTATCTCCCGCAGGGAGAATTCCGACCGCGCCTTCCCCAAGGCGGGCCGGCCGCCGTCAATCCGTTCGACGAACCCGATTTGCCCGTTTTGCTCACGATTGCCGACCGTTGTAACCATGCGCAAATCATCGCGCCCGAGAAAGACGCGGGCGTGCCACAGGTAATCGGCGATCCCACGGAAGCCGCACTCCGCGTGATGGTTCTCAAAGCGCAAAAGCAGAGTTCCGAACGAGCGCCTGTTCAAGAAGCCCAGCGGATCTGGGAGTTTCCGTTCGATTCCGAGCGCAAAACGATGTCGATCGTCGTTGCAAGCGAACAAGGCGGGGCCGTCATGTACACCAAAGGCGCGCCGGAAGTCGTTTTGGAGCTGTGCATCGCGGAACGGCAAAACGGCGAAGTTATGGCGCTGACCGACGCGCGACGCGCCGAAATCAAGGCGGCCGCGGCCGAAATGGCTTCGCGCGCCCTGCGCGTGCTGGCCTTTGCCTTTCGCGACTGGAACGGCGCCGGCGACCAATTCGCCGAGCGCGAGCTGGTGTTCGCGGGGCTGGCTGGAATGATCGACCCCCCGCGCGACGAGGTGAAGCAATCGGTCGCCCTGTGCCGCGCGGCCGGAATTCGGCCCATCATGATCACCGGCGATCATCCGGAAACGGCCGCGGCGATCGCGCGGGAGCTGGGGATCGCCGGCGAGCACGACCGGGTGGTCACTGGGTCTGCGCTCGATGGACTTTCCGAACAGGAACTTGCCGCCCAGGTCGACGATATCGCCGTCTATGCGCGCGTCACGGCCGAAAATAAATTGCAGATCGTGCGGGCCTGGAAAAAGCGCGGGCATGTGGTGGCGATGACCGGCGACGGCGTGAACGACGCGCCGGCGGTGAAGGCGGCCCAGATCGGCATCGCGATGGGGGCCAGCGGGACCGACGTCACGCGGGAGACGTCCGACATGGTGCTGATGGATGACAACTTCGCTTCCATCGTGAGCGCGGTCGAAGAAGGCCGGGCCATCTACGACAACATTCAGAAGTTTCTGACCTACCTTTTGTCGTGCAACATCGGCGAGATGCTGCTGATGCTGGTCGCCAGCGTTCTGGGCTGGCCTGCGCCGCTGTTGCCCGTACACCTCTTGATGATCAATCTCGTCACCGACGGATTGCCCGCCTTGGCTTTGGGACTGGAGCCTCCGGAACCCGGCGTCATGCGGCGCGGCCCAAGGCCCTCGGACGAGTCGATGCTGTCGCCGGCGCTGGGGGCCAAGGTTATGTGGCAAGGCATATTGCTCGCCGCCGTCGCACTGGCGGCCTTTGGCATCGTGACCCGCGCTCATCCCGGCGACACGGCTCCGGCGCGGACGATGACGTTTCTCGTCGTCGTGTCAGCCGAATTGTTGCGCGCCCTGGCCGCCCGCAGCCGGCGCTGGACGTTCGTGCAATTGGGAGCTTCCACCAATTTGTATCTGTTGGCCGCCCTCGCCATCTCGGGCATTGCAACGCTCGGCGTGATGTTTTTGCCCGTTAGCCGTTCGCTGTTCCCGACCGCGGCTCACGCGCCGTGGGAATGGCTGGTCATCGCGCTTTTATCGCTCACTCCCGTGACCGTGATCGAGCTGACTAAGCTCTTGGCATGGCGTAATAACTCTCCCGCGAAGACAACTCACCCGCGGTCAAATTGAGAGCTTGTCGGCAGGCGGGCGGGAGTGCAGCGAGAAAGAAGCCCGTCAACACGCATCACGCGGAGCGCGATGAGTACAGTACTCATCACGTTCCGCGTGATGGGGTCTGTGCTTGCCACGGCGCATTGCCGCACACGAGCCAACAGCCGCACGATCGGCACGCCTCGACGAGTTGCTTACAATGTTCGCCCGCGTGAAGCCGGATTCGGGCGTGTCGGATTGGGGCGTGTTGGCGCGGAGCAACGCGAGATAGTGGCCCGTCAACACGCATCATGCGGAGCATGATGAGTACTGCAACTTTTTACAACGCCTTCGACCAATGTACGAATTCGCCAGACCGCAATCTGACCTTCCGCGGATTCTCAGCAATGTAGCGTCGCAAATGATCGAATTGGGCTGTTGATCGAACGAGATGATCGAATGCGTCCTGCTGCCAGAATCGTCCGCGCCGTCCCAATCGCCGGTTGATGCGACCGGCCATGTAATGCTTCCACGACTCGCATTGCGTCAGCATCGCCGCTTCATCGGGAAACGCCGCCAACAGGTGCACGTGATTGGGCATGACGACGAAATCGGTCAGATCATAACGCGTTCCGTCGAAGTGCTTGAGGCTCTCGACGACTTCCTTCGAAATGTCCGTACGGCGCAGCACGCACGCGCCATGGCATTCATCGAGATGATCGTTCCAGCGATCGGCTAGCAACTCTTGGAATTGGGCGACAAGATGGTGGTCGAGCATTCGAAGCCGTGCATTCCAATCTTCCTGGCGTGGATCGATCCCATGGCGATTGAGCCATTTGTCCCGCTCCGCAATCCAAGCTTTGAGGACCGGTACGGGAATCGAGTCCCAAGTGCGCCAGGTAATGAAACAAATCGTACCCGGCTGAATCCAATGAGGGAGTCGCCGTTCGATCACGGCAAACGGCTGCGATGGATCGAAGACCTGGATCCGAGATCGGACTGAGAGGCTCATGAAAAGAATTGTACCGGCCGCGCGCGGTGATTTCATCCCGAATGTGTTCATCACGTGTGCGGCCGAATTCGGACGTGTCTTCGGGCGGGGGCGCAGTGAGGGAGGAGCCCGTCGACACGCATCATGCGGAGCATGATGAGTACGGTACTCATCACGCTTTTGTAGGTTTGTCAAGCATTTTTTTTGTTCCAATTTCAGGACCATCGGTGCGCACGATGGGTGTGGTTTTTTTGCGAGTGCATCTTTCCCCCATCGCTTGTGATTCTTGCCGGTGTTCGTGTC
>DATGKC010000412.1:0-4984 GCA_035294845.1 Planctomycetaceae bacterium
AAACCTGGCCTCCGCACGCTCTGGCGCGGCTATCACCGACTCCAAGATATGCTCTTGGGCAGTCAGCTCCATGCCTCGCTGCGTGAAGGCGGGCCGTAAGGGCGTCGGAGATGTTGGTAATAGATAGACTTCAAGCCTCCAGCCGTTGCAACTCCGAAATTGCAGTGGCCAGCGATGGCAGGCCCGGCGCCGGCGCGTTGGCGCGAGTCTGTTCATAGAGCTTCAGCGCTGCCCTTTGCACGGCCGCGTCAAAATCGGGCAGCGACCGTTTACGTTTACAGTCGGTTTCTTCGTCGACTTGCACTCCGGTCAGTACGCACAGCCACGTTTCTGTCTCACGCCGCGGAATGGCGTGGCTGACGCGTTCGGTAGATTCACGCCCGTCTTGCCCGGACGCTTTAAGCGCCGCAGCCAACTGGTTCGCCCGCCGATTGACGGGATCGGTGTCGGCATCAAGGTGAACGACCAGGCCGGTCTTTCGATGCAGCTTCCGCACAGCGGACACTTCGTTCGAGTACTGCCCGAGGACCCATTGCTTGGCGTCCCCCTTTCCCGACGGTGCAATCTGCTGACGGATTCGCCGGTTGTCCAGATTCAAAGCCCGCAGCACATAGCGGCGCAACAGGTTTCCAGAGCGCTCGTCCTCGGCCAAAATGATCACTTCGGCGAAACGGTCGCTCATTGCGAGCCGTTGCCTCCGGCGCCGCTTGCGCCCGTCCAGCCTCTGGCGACGGCCTCGGCTGGCAGCAGTTCGACGCCAGGCGCGGACGAGAATTTGCGAGTGCGAATGGGGCCGCACGATTCACGCTCGGCGACGGTTCCGTGGCTTTCGGCCCATTGATTGAAAATCTCGGGGTGGTGTGAGACGAGCACGAGTTGGCCGGAGCCGCCGTCCACGATGTCGGTAACCGAGAGCAGCCAGGGTTGAATCTCGTCGAGGGAGACGTAGTTGTCCGGCTCGTCGAGAAGCACCGTCCGCCCCTCCGGCAGCAGAAAACGGGCTACGGCGTACAGCAGAATCAATGCACGCTGACCATCCGACAGCTCACCGAAGCGCAGCATCACCTTTTCACCGGAACGCGAGAAATCGGCACGCAGCAGCCAGCGGTTGGGGCCGGCGGCCTCGAAATTGAGGGCGTCGAATCCGGGGAGCACGTCCACGAGGTCGTCGTGAAGCTGGCGATCATGGCGCTTGTCGCCCGAGCTTGCCATGTGATACCAAGCCGCAAAGTTTCTTGTATCGACGGCAATCAAGAAGTCGTCCCGCTCGACGAGATCGAGCATGCCCGGCGGGTTGGGCCGGAGAACCGTGAGGCCGCGGAGCCAGCGCACGAACCAGGTTAATTTCTGGTTGTCCCCGCGGGGGGTAATAGTGCCCAAGGCGGATCGTCCCCAATCAAATGGATATTCGGGGCCGGCACTGTGGTCGTCCCGATAGAGGTGGACCAACCCCTCCTCGAAGTGAAACAGCGGATCCGAATCAGTTTTAAGGACCTCACGAACGATTCTTGTGCGCGGCTCTTCGGCCGACGCAGTCTTGCGATGCTCGACAACGACTTCGTAGTGGTAATCGCCGCCCGAGCCCGTCACATCGAGCTCGAATCGCTGACGCGGCACGTTCTGCCAGCGTGTGAGCGTGTCGCTGGTGAAGATTTCGTCTGTCTTGGAGATGCCCGAAATCAGCCATTGAAGCCGTAACAGCACATCCGCAAATGTTGATTTGCCGGTCCCATTCGCTCCCATGAGCAATGTTCTGCGTTCCAGCGCCAGATCGGTGTTGACGAGGGCGCGGAAGTTGTCGATATACAGACGTTTCAGCATGGCTTCACTCGTTGAATCTCACGGGCTTGGCAGCGCCCCGCCGCTCCCTCGGCGATTGAGGGGCACTCCGACCTCTGCAACCGCCGCAGATCATTATAGCTTTGCCGCGGTCAAATCGCCCGTTCGAACGCCGGGTGTATCGCCAAATCCATGAGAAACCAAAGCCGCTGGTTCCCGGCTACCACGGCGTTTCCATCATATCGACGATGTTGCGCGCCAGGCGATCGATCACGGTTTGGTCCCCCGTCGCCAGCGACTGCCCGACTTCGGGTGCGTACTCGGCCTGGGCCGCCAGTTGCAGCATTTCCGGCGGCAGCGGAATTCGCTGCTGTCTCAAGATCGCGCCGCTGCGAAGGTCCTCCCATGTCATTTCGACTTGCAAATTCACCTGCAGCTCGCGGGCGTCGCTATTGGCCGTTTGGCCCAGGGCGCTCTTGCGCAGATCGATTATTCGCCCGGTCAATCGAGTGTCGGCGTCGGCTTCTTTGACCAATCGAAAATGCGAGCGCTGTTGAATCTGTTTCTGCACGGCCTCGGTCAACTGGTACTCGAGAAAGCGGCGGTTGGAGCCCGACTTGAAGATCGGGACGTGCACCGAGCGGATCTCGGGACTGAACGGCGCTCCCACGGTGTAACCGCAGCCGGCCGCGCTCACGAGCGCGAGCCAGAGTCCCATCCGTGCAAACAGTCGGCATGGGCCGTCAGGGATGGAAGACATGCTCGGTCTCGCTCGCGGGCCTTAAGAAATGGGTTTGGCGTCGTCCCGGTCGGATAGTCGCAATCGGCCGGGCTCTTCGGGCTCGTCATAAGGCGGCGCCTCTTTCGCCTTATCGGTTTTTTTCGGGAAGAGCGGCGTCGTCAAGATGCCCGCCGCATGCTTGGGCCCCAGCGTGGTCAGCAGATCGCGGGCGTCCTGGACTCGCGGCGATTCGGGAAATTTCTCGATGATCGTTTCGCAATAAAATGCGGCCGAATCTTTCTCGCGGCGGCGCATGTGGAACTGCACGCGGGCCCAGTCGCGTTCGGCCGCCTCGGCTTCGATCTTCTTGAGGTCTTGTTCGAGTTTGGCGCGCCAGGGCTTGTCGGGAAACATGCGAATCGCGGCTTGCGTGTTTTTCTTGGCTTCATCGAGCTGCTTGCCGTCGTATTGCGCTCCTTGATACGACTTGAGGCTGGCGTAGGCGCCTAGCGCGTAAGCGTCGGGAGCGAACTCGCTGTTGGTGCACTGCTCGCGGATCATGCTGAAGTAACGATCGGCCTCGCGGTAATCCTTTCTGCGAAGATGATAGGTCGCCAGGGTCATCAGCGCGTCATCGGCCAGCGGGCCGTTCAATTCCTGAATCGAAATATTGCGCAGGGCCTGCACTGCCCGTCCATCAGTGTCGAAAATGGGGCGGGTTTTGTCGAAAAGGTTTGGTTTCAGCGGGAAATTCCAGGGAATACTGGCCTCGGGAATCTCCTTCAGCCGCTCTTCAGAAGCCTCTTCGGTGAAGCTGGCCAGCTCGATCTCCGAGACGGGCTTGGGCGAATTCAGCCAGTAACGGGCGATGCGGTACAGCCGATTGATCGCCTTGTCGAGATATTTCGTCGTCTGGTATTTCTTCATCAGCTCGGTGTAACCCTCTTCGGCTTCGGGCAAACGATTGAGCTGGAAGTCGCACTCGGCCCGGTAGAACATCGCGTCTTCTTCGACCGGCTCGTTCTTTTTCTTGTATTTTTTCACGATCTTGTGAAACGCCGTGCGGGCCTCAGCGTATTTCTGCTCTTCGTAAAGTTTTTGGGCGGCGCTCAGCTCTTCAGCCCCCGCGGGGGGTTCTCCCTTGGCTTCGCGCTTGGCCTGCTCGTCGAGATTTTTCACGTGCCGGCCGGTGCGGCCGAATGTGTCGTTGATGCTGACGTTGTCGAGAGTCGATTTACATCCGATCGAGCTCCACGATCCTGCCGCCAGAAGCAGAATCGCCGCCGCGCTTTGGACCCGCCCGAACCGAGCGTCGATGAGTGCGCGGCCCTGGGACGAACGCCCAAGAGGCGAACTGACAGACCGCGTGAGCAATCGGGCGCCCGCAGTGTTCATGAATCCGGGAAGGGGTGGGATTTCTAAAGCGGCAGGTAACGCAACGTTTTCGGTTTGCGACCGAGGACATGCGCGATCGACGTATTGACGACCGAGCGCATTTCACGCATCTGAGAAGGGCCGATCACGAGATTTCGAGCGGAGGTGGGAGATGCGCCGGCCAGATTCCGCAGCGCGGCCAGCGAACCGGCAGTGACGATGTGACGGGGAGCGTCTTCTCCAAAACACTTGCGGCAGACGAGGCCCCCTTGCGAGACCTGGAAACCGTAATGGCCCGCGGAGCCAGCCGGTTCCCCGCACGCCAGACACGAATCAAACGCGGGAAGCTGGCCGATTTCGCGCAACAGAACCAATTCAAAACGCAACAAGGCGACATCGAGCGGCCAGTCGTCCGTAAGCCGCTCCAGCGCCAGGGCCGCCTCTTCGAACAGGAGCGGATGAGGATCATACTCTTCGCTGAGGGCATCGAGGAGCTCGGCGACGTAGTATCCTCCATAGAGGCTGCCCAGGTCATGTGGCCTTGGCCTAAATCTTTTTCTGAGTTGAGCTTCCGTCAGAATATCGAGACCGGACGAAGATTTGCGGATGAACACTACCTCACATAAGGCCAACAGGTCAAGAGCAGCGTCAAACGGCCCTTTGAGCCTTTTGGCCCCCTTGGCAATGACCGCCACCTTTCCGAAGGTGTGAGTGAACAGAGTCGCCACGCGGCTCGATTCGCTGAAATCGGCCAGGCGAATGACCAGGGCCGCAGATTTTTCGGTGGACACTCGACTTCAAACTCCCGGCAGGCCGACCGTGGCGTAGGTTTCCCAACCTGCGATGTATTTCTTCAGTCCCGCGGCGCGATGACTCGTCTCAGTGGTTCATTTTACGTTGCCGGGCGCGCGATGGTAGCCCGGTCCCGTGCCCCGGCCGGGTGGCGGGGTCAGAGCGATCGCTTGAATTGACGCTTCCGCAGCACGCACGACTTGGCATTCGCTGTGCATTGCCGGAAACGCTGGTCGAGCGATGGCCCCGTGGGTTGCGCGCTCGGCCGGGTGGCGGGGTCAGAGCGATCGCTTGAATTGACGCTTCCGCGGCACGCAC
>DATGKC010000413.1:0-14334 GCA_035294845.1 Planctomycetaceae bacterium
GGCTCACCGATGAATAGGCGACCAGTTTTTTGATGTCGTCCTGCGCGAGCGCCAAAAGTGCGCCGTAGATGATGCCGATCACGGCCAGAACGGCGATCGTGTCGAACATGGCCCAACAGGCCGCGGGAACCAAAGGCAGCGCGAACCGCAAAAAGCCGTAAGAGCCGATCTTGAGCAGCACGCCGGCCAGCAGCACGCTGCCGGCGGTCGGCGCTTCGACGTGCGCCAAAGGCAGCCAGGTATGAAATGGAAACAAAGGCACCTTGATCGCAAAGCCGGCAAACAGCGCCAGAAAAACCCAGAGACTCACATCGCTCCAATACGCTCTTGCGGCCGGATCGGTCTTCACCAGCGTCGCAATGCCCTCGGTAAGCGTGGGAATCGAAAATGTCAGCTCGCGATTGTGCGACATCCACGAATACGACAGCACGATGAAGATCAGCGCCAAAAATGTGAGCACGCTGCCGGCCAGGGTATAGATGAAGAACCTGCGGGCGGCGAAGCGCCGATCGTGCCCTCCCCAGATGCCCACCATGAAAAACAGCGGGATCAGCGTAAACTCGAAGAAGACGTAGAACAGGATGATGTCCTGGGCCGCAAAAACGCCGATCAATCCCGCTTCGAGCACCAGCATCAAGGCGTAGAAAGCCGCTGCGCGGTCGCGCACCGCCTCCCAACTCACGAGAACCGACGGAATCATGAGCAGGGCCGAAAGCCCGATCAGCCACAGGCTCAAACCATCGACCCCCAGGGCAAACTGAATGTCGGGCCCCGGGCCGATGTATTTTCCCTGTGCGTCGATGGATCCCACCCAGGGAAGATTCGTCTGCATCTGAATCAACTGGGGCCGGCCCGATGCGTCGCGCCGATCGGGATCGTAGTTGGCCACTACGATCAACGAGAGGGCGAACGTCAACACGACCGCGACGAGCGCGAATCGGCGCACCTGCTCGCGCCCCTGCCGGGCCGCCAGCAAGACCAGTCCGGCCCCTACCAGCGGAAGCAGCACCATCAATATCAGCGATATTCGGGGAAGATCATCCATTCCGAATGGAACCCTATTTCGTCAATAAAACCCACAACAGGACGCCCAGGGCCAGCGTCATCGCCAAGGCGTAAAATTGCACCAGCCCGTTCTGAATGGGCCGCGGCAGCCGGCCGACCAGCCCCGGCAGCTTGCCAATGCCTCCCACAATCAGCCCGTCGATGAGCGCCCAATCCAGAAACCGCGACAAATTGGCCAGCGCCTTCAGCGGCCAGACGATCAGCGCCGAATAGACTTCGTCGAGATAGAATTTGTTTTGGCTCAACCTCGTGAGCGGCCCGGCGAGCGCGGCCAAACGGGCCGGCAACGTCGATGCAGTCCCATACATGAGGTACGCGGCGGCGATTCCGGCTAATGCGAGAAGGGTGCTGAGGCCCATGATAAACGCGTTCACATGTTCTTCCTGTTGGGCCGGGTAAACGCCCGGAATGGCCCAATCGAGGAAGCGGCCGAACATTCCCGTCGTGTGTTGATCGAGCGCCGCTCCAAGAGCCAAGGCGCCTCCCGCCAGCACCCACAGCGGAATGCACATGACGCTCGGCGATTCATGCGCATGGTGGCCCGCTTCCGGCGGAATTTTTTCCGGACCGTGGAACGTCATGAAGAACGCGCGGAACGTGTAAAACGCCGTGAGCAAGGCCGTGATGCTGGCCATCCAAAGCAGCAGCTCATACAGGCACGGCCGGCACATTCCCAACAACCTGGGTCCTTGTTCCGAATGAGCCGAGTCCGTGTCACCCGCTGTACTCGATGATTCAGGAAGGTCGGCGGCAGCGCTCGAGTGAGGCGTCGATGCCGAGTGATGCCCAGCCTCATGCACGGCCGACAGAATCGCGTCTTTGCTCCAGAACCCCGAGAGCAGCGGGAATCCGGCCAGTGCCAAGGCGCCAATCAGAAACGTCCAATACGTGTGGGGCATCTTTGTCTTGAGGCCGCCGAAGCGGCGCATGTCGATCACGCCCCCCATGGCGTGCATCACGCTCCCCGCTCCCAAAAAGAGGAGCGCCTTGAAGAAGGCATGCGTCACCAGGTGGAACATGGCCGCCGAAATCCCGGTCATGAGGCCCGTTCCCAATCCGAGAAACATGTAGCCCAACTGGCTCACCGTCGAATAGGCAAGCACGCGTTTGAGATCGTTCTGAGTGAGAGCGATGAGCGCCGCCAACAGGGCGGTGAAGCCGCCGATGAAGGCGACCACCATTTGTGCCTCGGGCGCGGCCGCGAACAGCGGCGTCGCGCGGGCCACGAGGTACACTCCCGCGGTGACCATCGTGGCCGCATGGATCAGCGCGCTCACGGGCGTGGGGCCTTCCATCGCATCGGGAAGCCAGACATGCAGAGGAAACTGCGCGCTCTTGCCGACCGCCCCCAGGAACAGGCACATACAGATCCAGCCGATCATGGCGGGATTCTTCGCGCCCACCTCCGCGATTGCCGCCGGGCTCAACACTTTTTCGAAATCCAGACTGCCGAACGTCGTCCATATCAGAAACACGCCGACGGCGAACCCGAAGTCGCCGATCCGGTTGACGACGAAGGCTTTTTTCCCGGCGGCGGCCGCAGCGGGCCGCTCGTACCAGAAACCCACGAGCAGGTAGCTGCACAGGCCCACCGCTTCCCAGAACACGTACAGCTCCAGGAAGTTGGCCGACAACACCAGCATGATCATCGAAAAGACGAACAGCGACACCTCGGTAAAGAACCGCCAGTAGCCGCGGTCCCCGTGCATATACCCGGCCGCGTAAATCGCCACCAGCGTCGCCACGAAAGTGAGCATGGCCAGCATCGTCGCCGACAGCGAATCGACGCGCAGTGCGATGGTGACTTCGAGGGACCGATCCCACGCAGCATTGTCTGGCAGCCGTCCCGCATCGTCAGTCGCCTTCCTCGCAGTTTGATCGACGCTATTGCCTGCGTGATGCTCCCGGCTCGCGACCTCGAACCAGCGGTAAATGGGGACGGTGCGCACCGGCTGCGGAATGATCTCGCGGCTATTGACGCAAAAAACAAGCGCCAGCGAGCAGATGGCCGACAGCCCGCAGCCCAAAATGGCGGGCCAATGGCTCTTTTCTCGCAAGACCCGCGCCCCCAGAACGAGGGTGGTCAAGCAGGCGATCAGCGGAAACAGGGGGATCAGCCGAATCAGCCAGTCAAGCATGCTTCCTCCCGGCCGCTTCGGCGCCGATCGGTTCGGGCGGCGGCGCCGACTTGTGCGCGTGAACGTTCGGCTCCGGAGCGTCTTGAGGAAGAACGCCGGCCGGAGGCAAATGCGGCCAGCTCGTTTCCGGAGGCTTCTCGTCGCCGGCCGATTCGTCGGGCACCGGGGGTTGATCGGCTTCTCTCAGGTCCTGCCATAGCGACACGTCGAGAGAGCTTCCGCGGCGGAACAGGACGACAAACAGGGCCAGCGCGATCCCCGCTTCGGCGGCCGCCAGCGCCAGGCTGAAGATCGCAAGGACCTGCCCCGACCACGTGCCGTGAAACGCACTGAAGGCCACCAGGGTCAGCGAGACGCCTTGCAGCATGAGCTCGGCGCACAGAAACATGACGATGAGGTTGCGGCGCGCGAGAAATCCGACCAGCCCGAACGTAAAGAGCAGCGCTCCCACGATCAGATAGTTGTTCAAAATCGGTTCGCCGGCGGGCACGAGATTCAGTTCCTTCGATTGTGATCGTGATCGGGTCGCTGGAAAGCCGGGTTTCCCTTGGGACTGACAAACGAGCCTTCGACCTTGTGGCCGGCAATCAAGACGGCACCGACCACGGCCGCCAACAGCAGAATGCCGATCGTTTCAACGGCAGCCACGTGATCGACGAACAGCGTCTTTCCCAATCCGGAAACGTGTTCACGGTTGCCGCCGCCGATTTCCCGGAACGCGCCCGACGCGGCGGCCGATGCCTCGATGAGCTGCGCCGGCGGCCGCATCGTTCCCGCTGTTCCGTGTCCCCAGCTTTCATACCGCCCTGCATAGTGCAACGTGCCCAGAAGGACCGACGCGAGAACAAGGCCCGTCGCCGACGCGAGCAACGGTTCGCGGCTGTAGCGGTCGGATCGGGCCGTCCCCCTTGGCTGAGCCAGCATGATCACGAACAAAAAGGTCACGACGATTGCCCCGGTGTAGATGATCACCGTCGCCGCCGCGAGAAACTCGGCCTTCTGCAATAGGTACAACCCCGAATTCCCCAACAAAACGAGAGCGAACCAAAGGGCCGAATAGACCGGGTTGCGGCTGGTGACCATGAGCAGGGCCGAAGCCAGGCTGACGAAGGCGAGCAGATGAAACGCATAGCACGTCGACTTCGATTCGAGCGCCCAGAGAAAGGTCGACTGGGACTGGGCGATCGACGCCGATCCGGATTGAAGCGGCATCGTCGCCAAGAGCACGAGCGCCGCCGTCGCCAGCGCAGCTCCCAAATACCGCTCCAGGCGCCTGCCGGCGGGCTGACCGCGCGGCAGCATCAGGTAAACGCCGGCCGCGCCTACGACCAGCACGACGAGCGCTCGCAGGATGCTCCCCGCGTGCGGCTGCGCCAGCGCCATTTCGAGGGAGTCGAGAAGCTGCGACAATGGGCTGGCTCCGCTGACGACGGCCGGTATCGGATCGAAGAGAACCATGCGGCTAATGGTCCTTCCCGGATGATGACTCTTGCCGCGCTCCGTGGCGACGGCTGCGCATGGGCTCTTTGTCGATCGTCACGTCGTAGACCGACAGCAGCTTTTCCTTGTCGAAGATCATTTCTTCGCGGCTGGCGCCGGTCAAGTCAAACAGCGCTGTGAGCTCAATCGCATCGACGGGGCAGGCCTCTTCGCACATGCCGCAGTAAATGCAGCGCAACTCGTCGATGACGAAGCTTCGAGGATATTTTTCACGATCGGGCCAGGGGGCCTCTGTGCCGATGATGTCGATGCAGTGCGCAGGGCAGGCGGTCGCACACAAAAAGCAGGCGACGCATTTGACTCGACCCTGTTCATCTTTGTTGAGCCGGTGCACGCCCCGATAGATGAGCGGGTTGCCAAATTCAGGTCGCTCTTCGGGGAATTGCTGCGTCATTTCTTCGCCGCGAACAGTCTTCAAAAAGTGTCTGGCTGTGGTGGCGAGGCCATCGAGCAAAGGGCCCAGGTACATGCGTCCCGAGAGACCCAGCTCGGGCTCTTGGACCCACTTGATGTTCTTATCGTCGGCCTGCACGTTTACTCTCCTCGATGCCTTGTGCGGAAGTGGCCCGCTTTCCCACAGCACGCCGCCAGAAGTTACGCACCGTCCCGGCCGACCGCGCGCGCAGGCGACCGATTCGATCCGGCCGATGTCGCCATATAGACGACGCAGCCCAAGACGGCCAGCCATCCCAGAACGCAGCGCGTGAGCATGTCATCGGGCCGCAAAAACTCCTGGCAGACGGCGCAAACGATCAGGTTCACGACTCCCAGCGGGATCATTGCCTTCCAGGCCATGTTCATGAGCTGATCGTATCGGAATCGCGGAAAGCTCCAGCGAATCCACATGAAGAAAAATATCGTCGCCAGCACTTTAATCGACAAGACGGCAATCCGCACGATGGCCCCCAGCCACGTCACCTGGTTCTCGTCGGTCATCGGCGCCAGCCCCCAGAAATGCCAGCCTCCGAAAAACAAAATGGTCGTGAGGAACGCGACGGTGATCATGTGCAGATACTCGGAAAAAGCGAACATCCCGAACTTCATTCCCGTATATTCGGTGTGGTATCCCCCGACCAACTCTTGCTCGCACTCGGGCAGATCGAAAGGCAATCGCGCGCTTTCGGCACAGCCGGAAATCATGAAAACGGCAAACGCCAGGGGCTGCACGACAAACCACCACCAGCCGGTGCGGGCCTGTTCGGTAATGATCGTCTCCAGGCGCAGCGAACCCGAGAAAAGCAAGATGCCGATCACCGACAGGCCCAGCGGAATCTCGTAGCTTACCAGTTGCGCGCTGGAACGCAGGCCGCCGAGAAAGCTGTACTTGTTGTTCGACGCCCAGCCCCCCAAGACCACGCCGTACACTCCCAGGCTGCCGATGGCGAATACGAATAGCAGCCCGATGTCCATATTGGGCGCAATGGAAAGCGCGATCGGCGTGGCCCCCTCTTTCGGGATCACATAGCCGAAGGGAATTGTGGCAAACGCGAGAGTGGCCGTCGCCAGCATGGCCACCGGGGCAATCAGGAACAGGACTTTGTTGGCCCCCGCGGGAATGATCTCTTCCTTGAGAATAAACTTGGCGCCGTCGGCGATCGGCTGAAACAGCCCCCAGGGACCGACGCGGTTGGGCCCCAGCCGGTCTTGGATGTAGGCGGCCACCTTGCGTTCGACGAGCACGAGGTACGCGACCGCCCCCTGCAAGACGACCACCACGACGACGATCTTGATTAAAGGCTCCAGCCAGACTTGCATCGCTTGACCCTATTCCACCTCGAGCATTTCCGAGGCAATGCTGCGAAACGTCGGCGAGGGATGCGTCACCGTCCCGAGCGCCGTCGTGGGTGGGTGCTTCTCTTGTCCCGCAACCAAATCGATCCCGCTTGCGGGCACTCCCTGCGTGGCGCGAGCGAAAAACGCAACCGCGCCGGCCAATTCCCGCAACACGGCATCCGCCTGGTACAGCCCCTTTTTTCCCAGCAAATCGCAAAAAGTCTGTCCGTCCGTATGCGCTCCCTCCACCGGACGGATCGCCCACTCGCTCGATTGAATGAGCCCCGCGTGATTGACGTAGCTGCCGTCCTTCTCGGCAAACGTCACCCCCGGCACCACAAAATGGGCCTTGCGGGCCAAGGGCGACGGCAAAATGTCGTGCACGACCAATAGCGACAACCGCTCGAACTTCGCCTCCTCGCTCTCGTCGATCCACGAATCAGGATAGTTGGCGGTGATGTAGGCGCCGCCGAATTCGCCTGCTGCCACTTTGGAGACGAACGCCTCCCAATCCATCACCGATTGCTGGAAATGGCGAATGATTTCTTCGACCCCTCGCCGATTGGGGCAACGCTCGGCTCGAATCGTGAAACCCGACTTGAATTTTTCGTCTTGCGCTGCGAGCGGAACTTTGCCCAATGCCAAGAGCGCATCGGGCGAGATCGTTTTCGCATAGGTTGCCAGCAGATACGCCTCTTCGCACGTGAGAAACGGCGAGAGCACGAACGCCAGGCGCGACGGGCCCGACTGGGCGACGGTCGCGGCCAGCGCCGCCCGCACCGCTTGCAGTCCTTCCGGCCAAAGCAAGTCTTGGAAACTTTCGCCGGTGCGGCGCTTGATCGAACCCAGCCGCTCGGCCGCGTGCACGAACTGGTTTTCGTTGCGACCGATGTCGCACATCCACCAGTCGTTGACGTTGGGATTGTACCGCGGCTGAATGCGGTACAGCCGGTTCTGGTTGACGTGCAATTGAATGCTGCAGCCCGTGCTGCAGCGCGTGCAGACCGAATCGTGGGGCTCCAAAAACCAAACGCGCTGCTGGTACAAAAAATCGGTTGAGCACAAGGCTCCCACGGGGCAGATGTCGTTGACATTGCCCGACATTTTGTCGTCCAGCGGATGGCCCGGGAAGATGTCGATTTCGGCGTGACTGCCGCGGTCGATCACCAGAAGCTCTCCGCCTCCGGAAACTTCGCGCGTGAAGCGCACGCAGCGGCTGCACATCACGCAGCGATCGACGAATAACGTCACGTGCTGGCCCAGCTCGCGGCGCTGGCTGGTGAAGGGGCGAACGTCGGCGCGGCGTTCCTGATGGCCGTAATTGAAGTAATAGTCCTGGAGCCAGCACTCTCCCGCCTTGTCGCAGATGGGGCAATCGACCGGATGGTCGAGCAAAATCCCCTCCTGCACGAAGTTCTGGTTCGCGCGCACCTTGGCGCTATTGGTGACGACGACTGTGCCATCTTTGGCCGGGGTCTGGCACGCCGGGACCAGCTTGGGCATCATCGAGATTTCGCCCGTGTCTTTGTTTTTCGTCCCCGTCTCGACGAGGCACATGCGGCAACTGGCGACGACGCTCAACCCCGGATGCCAGCAATAAAAGGGAATGACGACGCCGGCCCGATCGGCGGCTTGAATGAGGTTCAGCCGCTCGGTGTCGCCGAGCTGAATCTCGCGTCCGTCAATCGTGATGGTCGCCATCTGCTGAAGAATAGGAATCGCCTGCCGAATCCACAAGGTTCGGGAGGGAACTGCAAATGGGCAATGGCCCTCGCGTGGCGTTTTCGTCTACCTGCTCCTTTACCCCGTACTGATGCAGCCCCGCGAACCGGTTTCGTCTCTCTGCGCCCTCGGTGCCTCTGTGGTTCCTCCTTCCATCGAGCGCCAAAAGGATTTGATACACAGAGACGCAGAGGTCGCAGAGGCATTAAAGCAACTCGTCGTTAAACCAAAAAATGACCGCGAATTTCGCCGTCATTTGTCTTTTTGAATGGTTTTCGTTGCGGCGTTCGTCCGCGCATTCCAATCCGGCTCGTTTCAATCGTGCCGCCATGATCCCGGAAGCCCGGAAAACGGCTCCCGGCGTAAAAGTTTTATTCTATAAATATAAACAAATAACAAAATAATGTGAAACGTTACTTGCATTTTATTAAACCCCAGTCATAAGATGAGTTCATGCCCAATTCACGCGATTGGATGGACTTGCTGGATGACGAAGACCTCGCTTTTCTGAAGCGGTTTGTGCTCGCCTCGGGATCGCTCAAGGACCTGGCGGCGGCATATGGAATTTCTTATCCAACGGTGCGCTTGCGGCTCGACCGCTTGATAGCCAAGGTGCAAATTTTTGACGCTCAACAACCTTTGGACGAGTTCGAACGCACCGTGCGCGCCTTGCACGTGGACGGCAAGATTGACCAATCCACATTGAAGACTCTGCTTTCGCTGCACAATTCTCAAATGGAGACAGATCATGCGGCCAACTCGATTTCTGCTTCTGATGTTGTTGATCCCCGCAAGCGTCGTTCTGGCAGCCGATGACGAGGCAGTGCTCAAATACTTGCCTCCTCAGCCGGGACAAGAGGGCTATCGCACCATCTCGGATGGCGCCTCGGAAGCGGGCCAAACGGATGTCGAAGTTCAAGGCCAGGCCGGTCAAACGCTGACTCCGATCGTGGACATTGCGGATCCCCCTGTCAGCACGCACCGGTATTGCGTCCGCGGACGCGTCAAGTATGAGAACGTGGCCGGAACCGCTTATCTCGAAATGTGGAGCGATTTCGGAAAAAACGGTGCCTTCTTCAGCCGCGGCCTCGCCGAAGTCGGTCCCATGCGCGCCATCACCGGAAGCAGCCCGTGGCGCGATTTCGAACTGCCGTTTTATGCCGAGCCGGGCATGAGACTCGAGCGGCTGACGATCAACGTCGTCATGCCCGGACCGGGAACGATCACCATCGGGCCGCTGACTCTCGGCTCGTTGGAAGCTGCATCCGCCTGGTGGAGCGAACCGCAAGGGGGCTTCATCGGCGGCTTGGGGGGCGGCGCCCTGGGCATGATCGGAGCGGCCGTCGGAATTCTGGCATCGAGGCGCCGGGCCCGCGGTGTGGTCATGTCATTGATTGCGGCGGGGTTTGGGGGCGGCGCGTTTCTCGTCGTTGCGGGCATCGTCGCGCTCTGTCTGGGGCAGCCCTTTTTCGTCGCCTACCCGCTGCTTCTACTGGGCGGCATCTCGACAGTCGTGCTGGGGGGACTGGCGCCCAGCATTCTCCGCCGCTATCGAGAAGACGAATTTCGCCGCATGGCGGCGCTGGATGCGTGATATTCGAATCTTGCAATCAGACCAGGACCCTGGCCGCGAGAAAGATTTCGCGTTCTAAGCCGCCTTGAGCATTATCTCGCGTTCAGAACCCTTTCAGGGTTCGCGCTAACTAATTGCATGCCAACCAGGGTTACCCGACAAAAGTCCGGTAACCCTGGGCTGCGCTGCACAATGCCTTACGGCGTAAATAGTCCCCGGATCGTGCCGAAACGGCGACCGAGAACTTTAGACTCGCAGCCGCGTGAACATTCGACTCAGTCATCGGGATCGGCGAACCTTCCATCGCTGACGGCTCTTGCGGAATATCGTCTACGCTGAAGGCGTAGTGCAGCGCAGCCCAGGGTTGGCCGCTTTGTCGGCCAACCCTGGGTCGCGAGTTCAATTCACCGTGCAACCCTGAAAGGGTTGGGCAAGTGCGTGCAACCGAATCGGATTTCGCGCATCCGCGGATGGATACGAGCGAGGTCATCCTGCACATCCGCGCGAATCTGCGGTCAGTTTTTGGCTTAATGTCGTGTATTGCGGCTGACGTCCGCACGGAGGCAATCTCGCGCTCACCCAAATTCTCAATGTGCCAACTCCACCAGCCCCAGCGCTTCGGCCGGCTCTTGCTGCGAATATCCGGCCGGGTTCGTGCGCTGGATGTAGTCTTCGAATTCGTCGCGAAATTTATTGACCGCGTTCTTGATCGGCCAAGCCGCGCCGTCGGCCAGGCCGCAGATCGTTGTTCCCGGAATGATTCCCATCGACCCCGAGATGCTCAGCAGAATGTCGAGGTCCTTAAGCCGTCCTTTGCCGTGTTTGATGCGCGTGAGGATCCGTTCTGACCAGCTCGTCCCCTCGCGGCAAGGAGTGCATTGTCCGCACGACTCGTGGGCGAAGAAGCGGCAGGCGTTGTGCAAAAAGTCGATCATCGAGACCGTTTCGTCCATGACCGTCACCGCGGCCGTTCCGAGTCCCAGGCAGCCGACCTTCCCCGGTCCGGCGAAATCGAGGGGCGTATCCCATTCCTTTTCGGTAAACAGTCCCATCGACAGGCCTCCGGGAATCGCCGCCTTGCCTTTTCGTCCCTTCCAGACGCCGCCTCCGTGCTGCTCGATCAGCTCGCGGCAGGTGATTCCCAGCGGCAGCTCGTAACACCCGGGCCGGTTGACGTGGCCGCTGATGCAGTAGAGTTTCGGGCCGTAGCTTCCCGGATCTTTCGGGCCGCTCGACGGCACGCCCATCGACTTGAACCAGTCGGCCCCGCGATTGACGATGTGCGGGACGTTGGCCAGCGTTTCAATGTTGTTGACGACGGTGGGCTTGCGAAACGCGCCTTCGATGGCGGGAAAGGGGGGCTTGATGCGCGGCCAGGCGCGCTTGCCTTCGAGGCTTTCGATGAGACCCGTCTCTTCTCCGCAGATGTACGCCGCCGCGCCGCGATGCAAATGGATATCGAGCGAAAAATCGCTCCCCAGAATATTCTTGCCCACAAGCCCCGCGGCCCGGCATTCGTTGATCGCCTGTTCGAGACGAGTGAACGAAGTGGGGTATTCGTAGCGCACGTAAATATACGCAGTGCTGGCCCGCGTGGCGAAACAGCCGATGAGAATTCCCTCGATCACCTGATGCGGGTCGAGCTCCATCAGAATGCGGTTGTTAAAGGTGGCCGGCTCGCTCTCGTCGGCGTTGACGCACATATAGACGGGACCCGGATGGTCCTTGGGCAGAAAGCTCCATTTCATCCCGCAGGGGAAACCCGCCCCGCCGCGCCCGCGCAGTCCCGAGCTCTTCACCAGCTCGACAACGTCGGTCGGCGACATCCCGCCAAGCACTTTTTTGAGGGCCGCGTAGCCTCCGGCGGCTTGATACACCGCCAGCGTGTGGCTGTCAGGCTTTTGGATATTGGCCAAGAGGACGGGTTCGAAATTAGCCACGGTTTCCTTTCATGTCGTGCCCTCCGCCTGCTCTCTCAGCCGCGCCGCCACGTCGTCGACTTGCTCCACCGACATGTTCTTATAGACCCGATTGCCAGCCAGCATCGCCGGGGCGTAATCGCACAGCCCCAGGCATTCGCCGAATTCGAGCGTGATCGTGCCGTCGGCCGTCGTTTCGCCCGGCGCCACGCCCAGCTTTTCGCTCAAGCCGGCGAGAACCTCTTCGCCGCCGCGGAGAGCGCAACTGATCGAACGGCACACCCAGGCCCGCACCTTTCCGCACGGCGAAGCCTTGAAAAAACCGTAAAACGACAGCGTGTCGTAAATCTCGGCCGGCGCCAGTTCGAGCATCCGGGCGATTTCCGGAATCGCCCGGAGCGGGACGCAGCGCAGATGCTCATTCACTACGTGCAGGGCGGGAAGCGTCACGGCCTGTTTTGTGGGATAACGCGGGAAAAAGGCCTCGATTTCGGCCCGCATTTGAGGCGTCAAAACAGCTTGGCCATCGGTTGAATCTGCGGTCGCCGAATTTGCGGTAACTGTCATGTCGGATTTCAATTTCAATTGCCGGATTCAGTCGCTCTGGAATACTCGTTCGTCGGATTCATGCGCCTCGCGTTATCGATCGAGCTCGGCAGCAATGATATTGAGGCTCCCCAGCACGGCCACGATGTCGCTCACCAAGTGGCCTTTGATAAGTTCGGGAAACAACGCGAAGTGAATAAAGCTGGGAGGGCGGCAGCGGGCGCGGTAGGCGATGTCGCTGCCGTCGCTCACGAGATAAAAACCCAACTCGCCGTTGGGCGCCTCGACCGCCGCGTAACATTCCTCCTTGGGCGCATGGAACCCGCGGTTGGTCATCACCACTTCGAAATGCGCGATCAGCCCTTCGATCGTGTTCCACACCCGCGTTTTGTCGGGAAGGATCGTGCGCTCGGCCATCGGGACGTTCACCGGGCCTGAGGGAAGATTCTCGATGGCCTGCTCGACGATCTTCAGGCTCTCGAGCATTTCATCCATGCGGACCAGGTACCGATGATACGCGTCGCCGGCCGTCGAACAGACGACTTTGAAATCGAAATCGCCGTACGCCGAATAGGGTTCGTCCTTGCGCAGATCGCGCGTGACGCCGCTGGCGCGGGCAATGGGCCCCGATGTCGAGCGGTTGATCGCCGCTTCTTTCGACAACACGCCGATTCCCTTCGTCCTTTCGACGAAAATGCGGTTGCGATTGAGCAGTCGGCAAATGTCGGAGTGCACCTTCGGAAAACCGCGGACGAATGCGCGAACCTGCTCGATGAAGATCGGCGTGGCGTCGTACATCAGGCCGCCGACGCGGGTGTAACTGGTCGTAAACCGCGCCCCGCACAGAGTCTCGAAAATGTTGTACAGCACCTCCCGCTGATTGAAGGCGTAGAGAAACGCCGTAAAAGCCCCCGTGTCGAGGGCCGCGGCGCCGTTGCACAAGAGGTGGTCGCTGATTCTCGAGAGTTCGGCCAGAATCGTGCGGATATATTTGCAGCGGTTGGGTGGCTCGATTCCCAGCAGGTTTTCGACCGCATGATGCCAGGCGATGTTGTTCGCCAAGGGCGAAATGTAGTTCATGCGGTCGGTGATCGTCACGTACTGGTTGTAGTTCAGGTGCTCGCCCAGTTTTTCGAACCCGCTGTGCAGGTAGCCGATGTCCGGCAGCGCCTCGATCACCCGCTCGCCCTCGATTTGCAACACGAGGCGCAGCGTCGTGTGCGTCGCCGGATGCTGCGGCCCGAAATTCAGCGTCCAGCGGTATTCCTGCTCGACCGACGTGTCGGCTTCGACGAGGCTTGCCATGGGTACTTGTTTCGTCAGCTTTGTTCTCTGGTAATTCGTTCGAAATTGTGCCGCTCGCCTCGGCCTCTGAGCGGATAGTCCTTCCGCAGCGGAAAGCCCGCGAATTCGTCGGGCAACAAGATGCGCCTCAAATCAGGATGGCCGCTGAACACGATCCCGAACATGTCGTAGACTTCGCGCTCCATCCAGTTGGCTCCTTCCCACAAGGGCACAGCCGAGGGGACTGCGAGGTCGGGCTCATTGAGAAAACAGCGCACAATCAGCCGCTCGTTCGTCGCCGTGTTCGCCAGACAATAGACGAGCCCGAACCGATCTTTGGCCCCTCGGTAATGCAGGTAATCGACGCAGGTCACATCCGACAGATAGTCGAAGCCGCATTCTGCTTTCAAGAACTCCAGATACGCAAAGACCTGCGCCGCGGGAACGACGATTCGCCGATTCTGCGATTTGGCGTTCTCGGAAAAGGTCCAGGCCCGCTCGCCGAAGCGGTTCTTCAGCTTTTCCAGAGTCGTCATCGAGGAATCCATCGATTGCCCGCGCCAATGTTATGAAATTATGCCGAACGCGAGGAGTTTCCATCGGCCGCAATGGCCAGCGGCCTGGCGCGCGGCAGGCTTTCTCCCGGCAAAATTTCGAGCAGGGCCCGCTTCGGCGATTGACTTTGCGGCGTCAAAAATTCTTTCCCCATCAGCGTCCCCTGCCGCTGGATTTTGTCTTGCAAGTCGATGATTGACTGAATCAATTGCTCGGGCCGCGGCGGACAGCCCGGCACGTACATGTCGACAGGCATGAA
>DATGKC010000414.1:0-4286 GCA_035294845.1 Planctomycetaceae bacterium
GCGACACGGCATCGGTCGATCGCGCGTACGTCTGGCCATCTTCGCGCGAGGTCTCCACGATTCGAGTGGGATATGCGCCGAAGAAGGGAGAGGATGAAGGCCGGGAGGAACTGAAGGTCTTGCGCGATCTCGGCGTCAAACTCGTCCCCGTTCTATCGACAGCGCTCTTAAAGGACTTCGGTCTCACGCATGAGCTGATCGTAGGCATGGTCACGATGGAGTCGGCCGCCTCGTTTGATGAGCTGACGCGTCAGGGAGGGCCTTTCGGCGTGCAAGGCTGGCCGAGTTGGTGGATCTATGGGCACCTGCTGTCGGCGGTCGATTATTTGAAACTGAACCGGCTGCGAGCCACCTTGATGGAGCATCTCGACAACTTGATGCAGACGTTTGACGTCTATCTCGGTAACGAATTGGCGTTGTACACCAATCTGGCCGGACTTCCGGCGGTCGCCTTCCCCAAGAAGTTCGAGAAGGAGGGGGGATTCCTTTTGCCGAGTGCGCAAATGATGACGGGGCGCGCTTACGACGAGAGCACGCTCCTGGCACTCGCCGATGCCTGTCAGCGGGCCATTGGCCTCAAGGAGCGGCCCCCGTTGGAAGAATTCCTGGCCGAGAAGGACCAGATTCTCAAGGACGAAAAATTCCCGGACGAGACCAGGCTCTACACTGACTGATCGAGAAAGCTGCCCTGTAACTGACAAAAACCGACGCACATCGAATTGCCCCGTTTCAATCTGTCGATTCGATCGATGGGCACTTGCCGCGGCGGCGCAGCATTGGCCGAGATTCCCATTGCTGGCGACGTAATGATCGCGCCGAAAGGGAGTCTCGATGTAAAGGCTGCTCTGGAAAAAAGTCTCGCCCTCGTTCCAATGCGAAGGGCGGCAGGGGCCGGTTGTCGATCGTTGGCTGGTTCACCGCATAGTTCGTCCGTCAGAACTCATCTCGCGGAGCGAAGATGACTACATTGACGACGAGCCTGCCCGGCGCTCACCCGGGATCGTCTCGCTCTCCGTGGGTATTTTTTTTCAGCCAATTCATGGATCGTGGGTCGAGTCTTTACGAGGCTCGCCGCGACTGCCCACCCCGGTGGGCCTCGTAAAGACTCGACCCACCCTACACGTTCACCCCGCGCCCCCTCACCCCCGACCCTTCTCCCGCGGCGGGAGAGGGGAGATCAATGTGGCCGGTCACTCGGCGGATTTGAGTTCTTTGAGCAAGCGCAGGGCCGTTTCGACCAGGGCTTCGCCGCCGCCGGGTTGCACGAGCGAGTTGACGGTTTCATAACTTCCTTCCGCGAATGCCTTTTTCGTGGGGATGTAGGCCGGGTTGTCGTTGCACAATTCGATCACCAGCGTGCGGGCAAACGGGGAACCGCCCTTGATCGCCAGGCCCAGCTCGACAAAGACTTCGCCTGGCAATCCGACGATCGCCAGGTCGTCGCTCAAACGGAAGACCTGGACTTCTAAGGGCAGCGTCTCCGAAGGTCTTAGCTGCAAGTTTATGATCTTCGTGGCCTTGACCTGTTCGAGAAACGACAACTGCGAAGTGCCGACTTTGAAAATGTCGCGCTTCGCCTGCGCGATCTCTTCGGGTGCATATTGCTGAACCGGCACATCCGTCTTTGCGCTGCGGACGGCGAGCTTCGGAGCGCCCACCGGCTTGATTGCCGGAATGGTCCTTGAGACGGTCTCGGCCAGAGCCGCGCCGATCCGTGCTGCCTCTTCGTGTCCCTTTTGTGGTAAAGCATTGGTCACATCGACGTGATTGATGTCGCCACAGGTGCCGTTGCCGAACATCGACACAAACTGGTTTCCCAGACTCTGCCGCAGCGTCCGTTCGAGATAGAACGGATAGTCGGCCGAGTATTCGGTGCCGCCGACGGTGTCCAGATGCAATGCGAACACCGTCAGGGCGGCGACGTTTTGCTTGCTGGCGGCCGCCTGCAGCATGACAACGCCGACATCCGTGTCGACCGGGCCGGCGGGGCGGATGATCTCAAGATTCAGCTTGCCCGGATTGAATCGCACCGATCCGTCCTGCATATGAAACCGCCGGTTGAACGACAGCCCGCGCTGCTGGGCGATTCCCGCCAGAATCGTCACTCGTTGTGCGCCGGCGTGCGCCTGCGAAATGGCTTCGACGATCCGCTGCACCAGAAACGCGGAATAGTCGATCTCTTCGCTGGGATCCCTGCCGTGCTTTTCAATGGCCAGATCGTGAAAATGCTGGCGCAGCGCGCCGTCGTAAAGAGGCCCGGTGTGCGAATGCGTGCCGTGGATCAGTATGCTGGAAGCCGGAATGCCAGTCATTTGCGCGGCCTGTTCGCGCGCGCGGCCCGAGACAGTCCGCGAGATGCCGATCAGGTCGCAGAAGACGAGCGCCGCCTGTGCCCTTCCCTGCCGGAAGACGACGGCCTTGGCTGAGAGCGGATCGTGAATTCCCGTATTGAGCCGCTCGCTGAAATAACCGCTCATCCGGTAAGCCGGCGGAGCGGTGATATCGACGACCGCCACGCCGGCCTGAAAGTCGGCGGCGATGACGAATGCCGGCATTGCCGACAGGACCACCACCGCAAGAACCAGGCCGCGAAGCCGAGATAACATGGGTGCTCTCCGATTTGTGTCGTGGGGTTGCAGCGAAGTTATGTAGGGTGTGTCGAGCCTATTTGGCGCTGACGCACCCGCAGTTGACGCCGTATCCAAAGCGATACCGTTTAATGTAATGCGAGCCGCACTGCCGGTGCGTCAGCGCGAAAGCGCTCGACTCACCCTACGGCCTCCCACCGTCCGCACGGAAGAAAAAGATTGGAACACTTATCCCGTGGAAGCCGCGGTCTCTTTGATCTCTTATTGGTTCCGGCCATATTCGGTTTTCAATTCCCAACTTGACGCTTCCGCGGCTTGTCAGGCTGGAAAGCCTGACCTACTGCACTCGCGCGAGGCAGTTTGGATCATTGTGGTCGAGCACAGGCAGATTGCCAACAGGGAAGAGATGATTGTATTTGAGACCACTTCCCGTATTGAACAGCACGACCTCTTCGTGGGACTTGAGCCAACCGGCTGCGAGCAGCTTTTCCGCCGCTTTCCAGACGGCCCCTCCCTCGGGACAGGCGTAGATTCCCTGATGCCGCGAGAATTCTTTGACACCTTCGAGCAATTCTGCATCCGTGACGGTGATCGCCGTTCCACCGCTTTCGCGCACGGCAGAAAGCATCATGAAGTCGCCGACGGCCGCCGGAACGCGCAGGCCCGCGGCCACAGTCGCGGCGTTGGGAAACAGCTCGGCATGATCCTTCCCCGCCTGAAATGCGCGCACGATGGGCGCACAGGTTTCGGCCTGCACCACCACCATCCGCGGACGCGCGGAACCGATCCACCCGAGTTTCTGCATTTCGTCAAACGCTTTCCACATCCCGATCAATCCGGTTCCCCCGCCGGCCGGGTACAGGATGCAATCGGGGAGCCGCAGCTCGTGCGTACCGTGGGCATCGGCCAGATCGAAGGCCAGCTCGTACCCCATCGTCTTTTTGCCTTCGATGCGAAACGGTTCTTTGAGAGTCGACAGATCGAACCAGCCGAATTCGGCGCACCCGCGTTTCACCAACTTGCCGCAATCGCTGATCAGCCCGTTGACGAGAAAGACCCGGGCCCCCCCGACCACCGATTCGATAATGTTGGCCGGAGGCGTATCCTGCGGCATGAAGAGAAAGCATTGGAGCCCGGCCCGGGCCGCATAAGCCGTCGCGGCGCCTGCCGCGTTGCCGGCAGACGGCAGCGCGATCGACTTGACCCCTAAGGCCACCGCGCGAGTGATCGCGGCCGACATGCCCCGCGCTTTGAAACTCGCCGTCGGATTGAATGATTCGTCCTTGACGAACAGGTTCGAGAATCGGGCAAACGGACCGTGCGGAGTGCAGCGCAACAGCGGAGTCTGACCTTCGCCGAGCGAGATCGCCTGTTCAGGTCGATCGAGCGGCAGCACATCCCAGAACTTCCACATTGACCGCAGTGCGCGGCTTCGAACGATATCGGGAGTGAATTTGCCTCGCAGCGATCCTAAATCGTAGCCGGCCACGAGGGGCTTGCCGCATGCCGGGCACAGGTTGTGCAGTTCATCGATCGGGTAATGGGCGTCACAGGCGGCGCAGGCGAGGGATGTATGCATGATGGCAGACATCTTAGCCGAGCGGAGCCTGACTGAGTACCCAGTGCTGAGTACTCAGTACCCAGTACGGGCATCGCCTAGTTCTGCATATCGACGACGGGCTTCTGCCATTCCCGGCG
>DATGKC010000415.1:0-5355 GCA_035294845.1 Planctomycetaceae bacterium
GTTCCCAATATTCGATCGCCGTTTTGATCGACGCCGCGAATTCGGCGGGGGCTACCTCATCGGCCGTCGAGTGCTTCGTCGTCGGCACACCGCCTACGTCCTTTACCCCCAGTTCCAAATACGTGGTGGCGGTCGACCCGAGCAGCTTCAATTCGGCGTGGACGTTCTCGGCAATGTCGACCAGCGAAGTGGGCCCCATCACGGGGGGCATCGGAATCGTCTGTTGCCACATGATGTGCTGAATGACGCCGTTTTTGTCGGTGTGCTCCTGCGCAAATTTTCCCGAAGGCGTCATCCCCATATCAACCTTGAATTTGCCGGGCTCGGTTTCCAGCGCATCGATCGGCCGGCCCCGCGGCACCATAATCCACCACTGCGCGTCGATCCCCTGGTGATCGGCCGCCGCCAGAATGATTCGAAAGTACCCTGATCCCTGAGGCGAGGCGTTCCAGTTTCTGGCCGGGGGCACGGTCGCATACTTGCCGGGCTGCCACATCACGCGTTGCAGCGGAAATTTCTCCAGAGTTTCGGGCGTCCCCCGCACCGACGAGACGAGCAACACGCCCCCGGAATCAAATCGCTGGATTCGGTGAATGGCGAAAATCAATCCTGCTCGCTCTTCGACAAAAACGGCCCTTCTCAAGTCGACCACGCGATCGAAGGCCTCATCGGCATCGACGATCTCGATGCCGGGACCGAACGCGGGACGAAACACGTCATCGGGAACCGGCACGTCGTATTCCCATGACCGGACCAGCCACATCTTCCAGTGCCCGTCGATTTTTTTCTGCATCTCGACGCGGCGCACCAGAAAGTCTTCACTGATGTACGCCAATGTGTGAGCCTCGCGATCAGCCTGTTCGCCCGCTTCCCGGTTGCCAGGCGCCGCGACAGAATAACATTCGCACGCGACGCCGCCGATCACCCGGTCGCCTGCCGCGTAGCGCTGGCAATGCTGCTTGAGGTCTTCCTTAATATCCAGCGCCTGGTCGAGCAGCTCATCGGTTCCCTGGCTCCGCGAGCGTGATGCAAACTTCGCGCTTCCGGTGTGTTCCCAATAGAACTTGCCGTCGTCGATGCGCGTGGATCCATCGGCCTTGAATGCAAAACCCTTTCCCCGCGCAAACCAGAGCTCGCCGGCTTTGACCAAAGCGCCATCGGCGCCCGCCGTCTCAATCACCGAATGAATCGTATTGACCTTTTTCGTGGCAGCCAGCACCTGGGCATACAGCACCGAGCCGGCCGACCGCGGTCCCAAGAGCTGCCAGGCGCCTAAGCTGATGACAATCGCGGCGGCCGTTGCCGCCGTGAGGCGCAAAACGGGCCGCGCAGAGCCCATCCGCGGCCGCGACCGTGCTGCCTCGACGCCGGGTAGCGCTCGCGCCCTTTGGCGCACGCGCTCGGCGGCATCGACATCGAGCGGGGCGTCGGCGATCGACCGAGCCGCTTCCGCCAGAGCCGAAGGAAGGTGGATTTCAACTTCATGGTTCTGACTCATGGCACACCTCATTTTGCTGGTCGACCCGGTCAGGATCGACTTGGAGTATTTCTTGAAGTCGTTTGCGAGCCTTGAACAGGGCGACCGACACCGCCTGCGGCGTCATACCGAGCGCGGCCGCCACTTCCTGCCGCGACAATTGTTCGAAGAACATCATGGTAAACACGACCGCGGCCTGCCGGGGCAGCAGGGGAAGCGATGACCGCAAGCGCTCGCCCAGTTCTCTGGCCTCGATCTCGGCCGCAGGATTCAAGGCCGGCGATGCCTGCTGCAGATCGAGCTGGCTGAACTTTCGGCGGCGACGCACGGCGTCGATCGCGCGAAAGGCAGCGATGCGGCACAAGCAGCCTCGCCAGTCGGTGACCTTTCCTCGCCTGGCCAGTTCGAATGTCTCTCGAAACGCATCCTGCGCGATGTCTTCGGCGTCATGGACGCTCCCCAGAATTCGATACGCCACGCCGAACACAAGTCGGGCGTGACGATCAACGATTTCATCCCATTCGGGCATCTCGATTCTCCGCGCGACATTGGCCAACGTCACCAGTAATATCGCACGCAGGGGGCTGAGATTACCCGAATCGTGAATAAATGTTCGCCGAATGTGAGCGGACCGGCATTATTCCGCCGAATCTCGACACCCTGTGCGCAACATTCTTCGAATTGACTACGCCGTGCGCCCGACCGAAAGTCTTGCCGGCGAGCGAACTCAGTGCACATGACGTCACTCAGACGCATGGGGAGACCTGCGGTCGCAGCTTGTGGCGCTTGTGGCTCGGTCGGGAGACCGGCCACAACCGCGAGTGGCTCGGTCGGGAGACCGGCCACAACCTGGGAAGAGGGAGACCGGCGACAACCGAGAGGAGGGAGACCGGCTACACCTCAAACGTCGGCGCGGACGGGGCGAGAAAGCTCGCCGTAGAGCTCTGGCCGCCGCGAGTAGGTGAAGAATTGCAAAGCGTCGCCGCGTTTTTTCTCCAGCGCCGCCGCAGGGAGATCGACGATGAGCAGGTCTTCGACCATCGGCTTGGCCTCGGCCATGACTTCGCCGACTGGGTCGTAGACCAAGGTCGTCCCCGGGAAGTCGAGTTGGCCGCTATGGCCGACCTGATTTACGGCGACGAGATAAAGGCTGTTGTCGAATGCGCGGGCAGGCTGGTATTTGAGCCACCGCGCGCGTTTCGATGCGTGTCCATCGGGATTGCAAGGGTCCGACGAGGCATAGGGCGCGAAGATGACCTCGGCCCCGCGGAGCGCGAGGATGCGACTCATCTCGGCAAAGTGAACGTCGTAGCAGATTTGAATTCCAAACGTCGTTTTCCCGCACGAGAACAGCGGAAAGTGATCGCCGTGTGAAAAGCGATGGATTTCGCTGCACCCCACGTGCGACTTGCGGTACGCGCCCAAAAGTCGGCCCGAGCCCGCGACCAACTGCGTGTTGTACAACACCCCCGACACGTCGCTCTCAACCAGGCCGGCCAGAATCATGAGACCCGCCTCGGCACTCAATTCGGCCATCGCCTGGCCGAGCTCGCCTGTCAGAGGTTGCGCGATCTCGCGCGGCACTCCGTCAGATTCTGGATAGCCGCTGAGCGAGGTCTCGGGAAAGCAGACGATTCGCGCGCCCGCGCGGGCGGCGCGAAGCGCGTAATCACGGTGTTTGGCGATGTTCTCGCGGAATTTGCCCACGGGGCAGTTGATTTGCGCTGCGGCAATGCGAATGTCTTCCACGTTCCAACTCCCCGCCCGATCGGGCGCCTTCATTCCCGCTCACGAGATTCTGCTTCGTCGTGTTCGTCTTCATCGGGTTCATCGGCCACAGTGGCCGCATCGCCGGGCTTTTCGGCAAGCAGCTCAATCACCGCCGCATCGACATCAGCTAGCGAGAACTGCACCTGAGCCACGGGATCGGTGGAGAACGTTCGGCGAAGCTTGCCCGAGCGGTCATACAACTTGTAGTGAGGCAACGCGCCGCCATCGATTTCGAAATCTTCGAACGTCTTTTCACCGGCGCCGGAAGCGCTCCGCAGGTTCTGAAGAACGGCTTCGTGTGCGCGAAGAAACGTCAGCACGTCGGCGGTCGCCTTCTCGTCGTCGCAGGCAAGCGTGATGACCTCGAGGCCTTGCGGGCCGAACTTGCGGCTCAGCTCGACGGAATGGGGGAATTTTTCGCGGCATGGCGGGCACCAGGTGGCCCAGAAATCGACCAGAATGACTTTTCCGGGCAGATGCGCGAGCAACGCATCGAAGCCGGGCTTGTCGATCGAGTGCAAGATGATGTCCGGCGCCGCCGCGTCCCCTCGAGTCGCTCTTTTCCCGCCCTGATTTGAGCTTGTCTTTTCAACGCGGTCGCCGCAACTTGACATGGCAAAACAGATGGCGATCGCCGATGGTACGAAGACGGCCCTGCCAATTCTCGACATAGCGCGTGAGCGTTTGCGATTCAACGAGGCAGCTCCAACACGAAGATCAGCGAGAAGGACAGGTCGAGGTATGGACGGAACGTCGCGGACGAATCCTATTCATATTCGATCGCGCACCCGCGCTGCAAGGATTCTCTGACTTTCGGCGTCTTGCCCGCGAGCAGCGCATCGACTGCGTCGATGAGGTAATGCTTTTCGACTTTCATTTCGTCGAAATTGTCGTCAAACGCGCCCATATAGGCGATGCGCCGTTCCGCATCGAGCAGGAAGAAATGCGGCGTGGCGGTCGCCCCGTACCGGCGGCCGATTTGTTGCGACTCGTCGTAAAGGTAAGGGAACTCAAATCCCTTCTCGGCGGCGCGAGCTTTCATCTTGTCGAGACGGTCGGCTGGAATGTGGCTGACTGAAATCGCCACGACTTGCACTTTGTTCTCGTATCGGCCGGCAAAATCGATCAGCCGTTCTTCATACATTTTCGCCACAGGACAATGGTTGCACGTGAACACCACAACCACGGCCTTCGCGTCGCGATAATCGTTCAGGCTGTGTTTCTTGCCGTCTGTTCCCGGCAAACCGGTCCAATCGGGAGCCGCATCGCCGATGCTGAGCACCTTGTTGAACTTGGCCTTCCCCGCCTGGGCGTTGCCGGGCGAGAGCGCCGCGCCGAGTACGAACGCCGAAAGGATTGCCACGAGGCAAACTTCTTGCGCCGACTTTTTTTGGGCCTGCCGCTCATGCAATCGTCGGGTGATCGGCCAGGTGGCGTTCATCCGAAGCCTCCGGGGCCATCGTTTGGAAGCATGGAATTTATCCTGTTGCAAGATTTGGTGCTCTCAAATGCAGCGAGAGATCCGCCTAACCTGTGACACTCTGACCCCGCCACTCGGTCGCCAAGCGTTGACCCACCTCGCCAGAATGCTAGAATACCGAACCAGACGGGGATCGACCATTGTCTATTCCCCTGCGGGGCGTGGCTCAGCCTGGCTAGAGCGCTTGGTTCGGGACCAAGAGGTCGCTGGTTCAAATCCAGTCGCCCCGATTAAATCAATACGCGACATGCGATTGCTCGCATGTGGCGTTCGCATTTCAGCTGGTGAAAAACCGCGCATCGCGAAGTCCCTGCTCCAGTTTCCGCGGGATTTCGCGATTTCCGCGCCGCGCGACCCCTTGCCTCTTGATCAAGCAGTCGCATTTCTGTGCTGATTTCTGATGCCCGACTGAATGACCCGAGATCATTTGGTCTCCATTCCCGTGCGCAAAAGTCCATCGGCTTTTATTCGGCCCTCTTCGGAGCCTCGCCCGTCAAGCAAAAGGCTGATCACGCCAAATGGCTGCTGGATGATCCGCATGTCAACTTCGCGATTTCGGCCCCGGGGCGCAGGGCCGGGGCTCAACCACCTTGGGATTCAGGTCGATCCTCCGGAGGAACTCGCGGTG
>DATGKC010000416.1:0-4597 GCA_035294845.1 Planctomycetaceae bacterium
GTCGAGCCCGGAAAAATCTTCGCGGCCGGCCAGGTAGAAGACGGCAAACGTGACGCCCAGAGTGACCAGGTAACTGAACAGCACCGTTAGCAAGAGATAGACGGTGAGCGCCACTTTTCGCAGCAGGATCACGAGGATCACGAACACGCTGGCGACGACGAGCACATTGATGAGCGTGCGGTCGCGGGCGCCAACGACTTTGAGGTCGCGCAGACTGGCCGTTGAACCGTTGAACAATAGCTCCGAGTCGCGAATCTCGTCAGGCAAGCGGCTGCGGATTCCGGCCTCGAGCTGATCGAGAAAATCCATCGCCGGCTCCGAAAACGGATCAAGCGTCAGCTCCAGCTCCAGCCGCGTCACATGATTGCCGAGCGACGGATCGCCGCTTACGAAGTAATTCATCGCCCGGCGGCGGACTGCGCCGGCGGTGAACAGCCGCCGCGCAAGGCTGCCGGTCGAGGGGAGCTTGCCGGCGCCGGTCGTTCCCAGGGGTGCGGAGCTGCTGCGAATGTCAGCGATTTTCAATTCATCGCGGTCGTCGTTCACGCGGTCGGTCAGGGCCTTGATCGCGTCCTGCCCGTCATTGCTTCGAAAATCGACTTTGTCGTTCTTGATGAGCAAATTGACCGGCCCGGTCGTTCCGGCGGGAAAGTGCCGCTGGAGCGCCTCGGTGCCGGCGACGCTCACCGCATGGCTCGGCAGATTTCCGACGAGATCGTAGTTCAAGCGGTTGTAGCAGAAGACGGCCACGACGGCGAAAGGCGCCATCACTGCCGTGCTGACGATCCAAAGCGTGCCCGGGCGTCTCAGCACAATCTCGGCGATTCTCTCCCAGAGGACCTGGAACCGGTTCCCAGACGTGGTCGCCGACGTGTCGGTGGCTGCCTGCGAAGCGCGGGCCGAGGGGGCGGCCTTCAGATTTGGCCAGAAGGCCCAGCGCCCGGCCAAATGCAACAGCGCCGGAGTCAGCGACAACACCGCCAGCAGCATCACGCCCAGGCTGAAGGCAATGGCGATCCCCGCGTCGTGAAACTTCCCGAATCTCGCGAAAACCAGCATTCCGATGCCGACGATCTCGGTGACGGCGCTGGCGGTGATCGCGCCGCCGACTTTGCCGATCGCGCTCCCGATCGCCGCGGAGCCATTGGCTCCTTGATCCAGCTCTTCCCTGGAACGAGAGATCAAAAACAGGCAGTAATCGACTCCCGACGCATAGACGACGACCGTGGTGTACGCTTCAATCCCCGTAAAAACTTCGATCAGCTTGGCGTCGGCGAGCAGCGCCAGCGAATTGAGCGCGATCTCCATTGCGAAAAACAGCGTCACGAGTGGAATCAGCGCCAAAAGCGGCGCGCGATACACCAACAGCGTCAGCGAGACGACCAGCACCACGGTCCAGATTCCCGTGGAGGCCGCGCTTTGTTCGGCAGCGGTCGTGATATCGCGACCCACCACGGCGCTCCCCGTCAAATGCAGCTCGAGGCCGGAAGGAACCAGATCGTCCTTCCGCACGTCGTCCAGCAGTCCCTCAATCGCCCGGATTGCGGGTCGATTGCGATGAGATGAAAAATCCGTCGTCAATTCCAGGATGACGAGCGTCGCCCGGTTATCGGCGCTTACGAGCAACGATCCGACGATCTCTTCATCGAACGCGTGAATGCGCGAGATGACCGGCGGGACCGCCGCCGCGTGGGTTCGACGCTTGGATTTTTTCGGCGGCGGGTCTTCGCCGGATTCGGCGATTTTTTCAAGGCGGGGCCGAAGGGTGTCCGTGATGAATTGCTTGTCGCGGTCTTCTAAACCCTCACCGCTATCGCGGCTGACCACGACAACGATGCTGCTGGCCAGAAGGTCGTGGGGAAATGCTTTGTTGAATAGATCGTCTCCGAGACGTGACGGCGAATCTTCGGGTAGAAAAGAGAATTCTCCGTCCTGGGCGACATCGCTCCAGTCAGGCGCGGCAATGTGCAGCGCGATCATCGCTGCGATCCACACGGCCAGCCAAACCAGCCAGGTGCGATTGAGAAAGTCTCCCATCGAGGAGAACATGCGTGCCCCGCGGCAGAGCCGAAAATTGCCATGCGCCGCTGGCCGGTAATGCAAACCGTATGCCGACATGGGCGCCCGTCAGTACGCGCCGCATCAGTGGTTGGCGGGGATGTAAACAGCGAGACACGGCATTCTTAACGATTTTCATTGCAAAGACGGTCGCGTGAGAGGTCGCAGTGCGGTCAGTTTGAACGGCTCAAAGCCAGTGGTTTCAGCCATCACGATGTGAGCTCGCGGCCGCATTCACCGCTGACTGAAGGGCCGTAAAAACTCGAGGGCGGATGCTGGGTCCCGGCAATTGCAAGACGGCACACTTTGTGCAGCCAAAAATTGCCCACATTCTTGCGGTCCGGTGCTGGCGGATTTGGCGCAATTCACCGCGACACCCCGGGGAACACTCGATGTTCAAAGCGAAAGAGGGCTATCAGCTTGATGATCTCCTGTCACCGACCGCCACGGAGATCTTTTTTCGCGATACGTGGGAAAAGTCGCCGCTGCTGGTGTCGCGCGGCGATGCGGGCCACTTTGCCGGGCTATTATCTTTGCGCGATGTCGACAACGTCATTGCCTACAGCCGGCCCGTATTCAACGACCAAACCGCCTTTCGATCGAAGGGCCCCGGTCGCGCGACGTATGTCCGGGGTTTGCTCGCCGGGCAGCCACCCATGGCGCCGGCGGAAAATCCCGGCCTGGCCGAGCTGCGGCAGGTCTTCGATCAGGGAACGAGTGTGGTGATCATGGCCATGCAGCATCGCTGGCCGGCGGTGGCCGCGCTGTGCCGCAATCTGGAGGCCGTGTTTCATTGTCCGATCCACGCGAACATGTATCTGACACCGCCCGGCGCGCAAGGTTTCGCCGCCCATTTTGATCCGCACGAAGTGTTCGTGCTGCAACTGGAAGGGGTCAAGCGCTGGCGGCTGTATGACCGAGTCGAAGTTTTGCCCGCTGCCGACAGCCTTGGGACTCCCAAGCTGCCGCTGGGCAACGCGCGCGAAGTGTGCCTGGAGGCGGGCGATTTCCTATATTTGCCCCGTGGCCACGTCCACGAAGCCTACACGCAGGACGCGTTGTCTTTGCACTTGACCATAGGCGTCAACGTCTATCGCTGGTCTGATCTATTGCATCACGCTCTTTCAGCCGCAAGCCGGCAAGACATGCGGTTCCGCGGTTCGATTCCGGGGGGCGCCTTGCCGGACGACAGCGGCGATGCGAAGCAACGCTTCAAGGACCTGCTCGCGGCGCTGGCCCAGGAGGAATTCAGCGAATCGCTGTTCAGTCCGGCGCTGCAGTCGCTCGGCGATCAATTCTTTGGCGAGCTGACGATGTTGCCGGGGAGGCAATTCGGCGACACGACCGACCACGTGCAAATCGATCTCGAAACGGTTCTGGAGCGATCCCGCGAAACCATGTGCCGCGTCGTCGACAGCGATCAGGGGGCCGCTATCGAATTTCCCGGCAATCGCGTGGCCGGCCCTCCCCGAATCGCCTCGTCGCTGCGATTTATCTCGAATGCCGAACGCTTCTCGGTGCGCGAGATTCCGGGCGACTTGAATGACGAGGCGAAAATCGTGCTCGCGCGGCGCTTGGTGCGCGAGGGGCTCTTGACCGTGGTGACGCCTTGCTGGCCTGGCGCCAAATCATTCTGCGGCGCTGATTCGACACACGTCAACGGAAATTCGGCGCAGGCGCCGGGTGATTGGGAAACCGCCGAACCGGCACGCCAAGTGCAGCAGGCGGTATCCCTCAAAGGTTGACGTTTCGTCCGGGCTGCAAACGGCGACGCCTTTGCGTTGGTTCATTTCTTCTGGAGACTCAATCATGCAGACGACGGTACAACAAGGAAGCTGGCAGAAACAATGGGGATTGCTGGTCGCCCGGGCCTGGTCCGACGAGAGCCTCAAAGAACGACTGATCGCCGATCCGGCGACGGTCCTGCGCGAGAATGGCATTGAGGTTCCTTATGACGTGGAACTGAAGGTGGTTGAAGACACGGCCGAAGTGCGTCATCTGGTTCTTCCGGCCAGCCCTTCGGACGAACTCTCGGATGAAGAGCTGACCTGTTCGACCGGTTTCGATTCATTCTCGGGAATATGCCGTTTTTCGGGCGGTGACTGCCGCAATTGCGGGTGCGGCCGCTGCGGATGCGGTTGTTCTCCCGAATAGGCCGCTTGGGCTTGGGGTTTTCGACTCGGCGCCAATCGCACGGGGCGCCGCCCGTCGCATCGTCGGTCATTTCTCTCGTTCCCAAACGTGGTTTGGGAACGAGGCGTTCTGAATATCCGCATCGTTCTGTCGTGCCCACATCATGTTGACGCGCCCGAGATTCAAACCGCATTTGCGCCTGGCGATTGTGCCAGACGAAGGAATATTCGTCCTGAGCGGCTCGAAACAAGCGCTGCTTAAAGGGCGGCTCTATGAGCTCGTGGCGCCTCAGCTTGATGGTCAAAGCGCCGATGAGATTTGCGACAGGGTGAAAGACGCCGCATCGTGCGCCGAGGTGTACTTTACCCTCGCCCAACTTGAGAAACGCGGCTACCTCACGGAAGAC
>DATGKC010000417.1:0-4205 GCA_035294845.1 Planctomycetaceae bacterium
TGCCGAAGACAAGCGCCTCGGTCGGACAAGCCTGCTGGCACGCGGTAAGCACTTCGCCGTCCTTGATCACGCGCTTGGCGTTCGGATCGGTCTGCTGCAGCTGAACTTCCTCGACCTCAACTTGAATGCGCGCGGCGTTGATGCGTTGAACGCAGTAGGTGCACTTTTCCATCACGCCGCGGCTGCGCACGGTGACGTCGGGATTTCGCAGCAGATTGAGCGACGGCGATTGGTCGGCCTCGTAGTTGAACAGGGCGTTGTAATTGAGAAAATTGAACCGCCGCACTTTGTAAGGACAGTTGTTCGAGCAATAACGGGTCCCCACGCAGCGATTGTAGACCATCTGGTTGAGACCCTCGTGGCTGTGCACCGTGGCGCCGACCGGGCACACGAGCTCGCACGGCGCATTTTCGCAGTGCACGCACATCATCGGTTGAAAATAGGTCTCCGGGTCGTCAATCGGGCCTTTGTAGTAGCGATCGATCCGCAGCCAGTGCATTTCTCGTCCGATCACCACCTGCTCTTTGCCCACGATGGGAACGTTGTTCTCGGCCTGACAAGCGACGACGCACGCGTTGCAGCCGATGCACGCCGTCTGGTCGATGACCATGCCCCACCTGTTCTCGGATTCTTCGGCCTCGGGATAAAGCGTCGGCAATTCCTCGGGATGGCGGGCCTCGCCGTCGATAAACTCCGGATCCTCTTGGAATTGAGCGAGCGTGGCGACCTTGATCAGATCGCGCCCTTCCATGCTGTGGTGGCTCTGCGTGACGGCCAGCTCATGTCGCGTGCCGGTCGGCGCCAGCTCGACGCTGCGTGCGAACCATTCGTGCCGCGCGGGGCGAAGTTCATAAGCATTGACCCCCACGCCGATGCCGATTCGCCCGCTGCGCTTTCGCCCGTACCCCAATGACAACGAAACGAAGTCGTCCGGCAGGCCGGGGACAATCCAAATCGGCGCGAGAAGCTTGCGCCCGCCAAGCGTCAGCTCGACGACCTGGTGATTCGAAATTCCGAGACGGCTCGCGGTTTGGGGACTGAGCAAGGCGGCGTTGTCCCAGGTGAGCTTCGTGAGCGGCTTGGGAAGCTCTTGCAGCCAGCCATTGTTGGCGAACCGCCCGTCCCAAACCGTCGGGTCGGGGCACAAGGCGATTTCGAATTTGCCCGCCGCGGCTGAGGGGACGACTTCATCGCGAAAGCTCCAATCGGGCATTCGCGTTTCGGCCTTCGTACCTTCGACGACGCCGTCGTGAACGGCCCGCCGCCACTTCGCTTCGAAGTCTTCGCCGCCCAAGCGTCCCTTCCAATATCGGCGGACGATGTCGTAACTGGTGAGTTCCGGATGGCCGGCGAGCGCGGCGAGCAGATCGTGCGCTGTTTTGCCGCCATAAAGCGGCGCGATCAGCGGCTGCTGGATGCCGGCCGTCCCGTCGAAGGCCCGCGCATCGCCCCACGCTTCGAGCTCGTGGGCCGCGGGAACATGCCAATGCGAAACGAACGATGTTTCGTCGTCGTATGGCGAAAGGTGCACGCGGAAAGGAACTCGATCATAGGCCGCCGCGAATTCCAACTCGGCCGGCGCGTCGTAAACCGGGTTGCCCCCCAGCACGGCCAAAAGGCTCACTTCGTCGCGGCGCATCCGCTCGGCGAGGTCGCGAAGAGAAGCCAGTTGATCGACCGGCTCGGCTTCGACGGGGGCGATGTGCTCGACCGTGCGGCCGACGTTTCCCAGCTCGCGATTGATCGCATGAACCAGGGCATGGACGGCCGCCGGCTGTCCCTCTCCGGCAATCACGAGGCTCTTTTCCCGGTTGTTCTGCAAGTCGCCAACGAGCGCCGCCATCCATGCTTTGGGAACATCGTCGGGCGCGCCGGCGGGAGAGGCCACTTCGACGCCCAGTTGCGAAGCCAGAGCGCGGGCCAGGCGCTCGATGTCGCCGGGCTTCAGCGGAATGCGGTGATCGGCCGCCGCGCCGGCGAGTCCGGGCGTGCTTTCGGCCGAATAAAGGCGGTTCATCTTGAACGCCGCGTTTGGTTCGCGCGGCTGCGGCTCGGCATTCACTATGCGCCGCCGATCGATAAAGTCTCGCGCATATCGCAAACTTCCCGGCATGCCGGAAAGGAAATCGGCATCGAGCGAGAGCACGACCTCGGCAAGTTCGAAGTGGTAAATCGTGTCGGCGTATTCTCCAAATGCCAGCCGCGCGCCGGCGCGCACATTGTCGCGTCCGGCCGGCTCGTGTTGATGCCACGTCGCTTCGGGCATCTCCGCCAGCAGCGAACGCAATTGATGGGCCAGCGTCGGGGACGTGACGGTTTCCGTCAGAACTGCAAGCCCCCGGCCTTTGGCCTCTCGCAGCACCTTCAATTTGGCTGAAAGGGCCGTCAGGAATTCTGCCCATGTGCTGATGCGGCCCGCCTTCAACACGGTCTGCGAGCGGTCGGGATCATAGAGCGACAGGATCGACGCCTGTGCGAAAACATCGGTGGCGCCGAAGCTGGCCGGATGCTGCGGATTGCCTTCAATTTTCGTCGGCCGCCCCAAGTGGCTTTCGACCAAGAGGCCCGTCGCATATCCCCCGAGTGTCGTTGAGGTGGCGTAGAACAGCGGCTTGCCGGGAATGAAGTCTTCGGGCTGCCGCACATAGGGGACGATCTTTTCTTCCGGCTGCCTTAGGCAGCCGCTCAGCGTCACTCCGGCCAAACCCAGCGAAGCGGCCATCAGCTTGAGAAAGGCGCGCCGGCTTTCCGGGTCTGCCAATTCGCCAGCTTGCGCCGGGAACTCGCGATGCAGCCGTTCGAGCAGCTCAGGCGTTTCGGTCAACTCGTCGATGCCGCGCCAGAAATCATTCATCGATGGCAAATCCAGCAATCGAGGAGCTGCTTGGTTTCGATTCCGTATTCCCGGACGAGTTCCAACCCATGCTCGCGAGCGGTGGTAGTAGGCACTTCTCCAAATGAATAGATCTCGCTGCGGTCGCGAATATGGCGTTCGGGCGCTTCGTGGCATTCCAGGCACCAGCTCATTTGCAGCGAGTGGGCCCTTCTCATCAGCGGCATGCGATCGACCCGCCCGTGGCAGCTTTCACAGCCGATTCCCTTGGCCACATGAATGCTGTGATTGAAATACACAAAGTCGGGCACGTCGTGCACGCGCGTCCAGCGCAATGGCTTTCCGCTGCGGTAACTTTCCCGCACCGGCGCGAGCATGGGGCTGTCTTTCCAGATCTGCGAATGGCAGCCCATGCAGATCTCGGTGGCCGGCAGTCCGGCGAACGCCGATTGTTCGACCGTGGTGTGACAGTAGCGGCAGTCGATGCCTAGCCCGCTCACATGATGCTCGTGGCTGAAGGGAACCGGCTGATCTCGCACCACGTCGGCTTCGGTGACGTAGGCCGAGCGATTGATCTGATCCCAGGCAAAAGACGCTGCCGCCACAATCAGCAGCCCGCCGAAAATCGTCGCCTTCGAGAACGTGTTCGTACTCGGATGGAAAATCTGAGTCATCACAGTCCCGTTCACGAGCAACGCTCGCTATCCTATTCGTATCGCTTGAGAAGTCAATCAATGCGAATCCTGCGGCCCATTCGCCCAGGCCCAGTGCGCCGCTCGCCGGTCGACAAAGGGACCGGCTATGGGTGCAAAAGTCATGCCGCAGGCGCCGACGCGGTGCACTCACCCCAGTCCGGAAAAAGCCTCCTTGCCCGCCGCGAAACAAGGAATTGCAACCAAAAATGGCAATGCATCAGCGCCGGCGAGCGAGTCCGCGCAATTTGCAAAAGCTTTCGAGGGCGTTTTTCGACCGGCCGGCAATCGAGCTGGCGCGCGCGCTGGTCGGAACGATTCTCGTCCACCGTGTGCGCGGAAAAGACCTGCGGGCGCGCATCCTGGAAACCGAAGCTTACGTGGGACCGCATGATCTCGCCTGCCATGCCTCCAAAGGCCGCACGAAGCGCACCGAAGTCATGTTTGGACCGGCCGGCCACGCCTACGTCTACTTGATCTACGGAATGTACGACATGTTCAATATCGTGGCCGCCGCCTCCGGGGATGCGCAGGCTGTTCTCATTCGTTCGGGCCTCGCGCTCGACGGCTGGACGGCCGATCTCTCGGGGCCGGGAAAATTCGCCCGCGCGCTCAAGATCACCCGGACGCACAACGGCCTCGACTTGACCGGCGAGAAGCTGTTTCTGCTGGCCGATCCC
>DATGKC010000418.1:0-2691 GCA_035294845.1 Planctomycetaceae bacterium
TTCGGATTCCGGGTCTCGTAAGTTCCCGGCGAATCCCGAACGGCGCGGCCCGGCAAACGCCGCAGGCACGCCGGGTCTATGTGTGCCGGACCATGAGTACGATGCTGTAAATCACGACACCCGTCACAACGATCGTCGCGAAATTCAGCACCCGGCGGGCGACTTCGAGTTTGCTGCGGGCGATGATCTGACAGATGACGGCCACCACGGCCACGATCGCAAACTTGAAGTACACGAGCGCGTCGAATCCCCAACTATACAAAAAATACCGCGGAATCGGGTTCGATTCGACAAACCAGGTGCGATCGTCGGAACCGCCGTGCATCAACAGATACCACGTCATCATCACATCCAGCGCGCTCGCCAGAATGAAAAAGGCCGTTTCGCGCTCCAACGGCAGGCCTTGTCGCAGCATTAAATACAGAGTGCGAAATGCCGAGCGCCGTTGATCGTGAGACATTTCTTTCATGGGACAATGAGCTCCCTTCCCTGGGAGAAGCGGTGCAGAATTCCAATGGGGCCGCGACTTTCTTGAATACCTGTTTTTCCCAGCTAACGCAAGCTCTTTTTTCTGTGCCCCGAATTGCAATTCTCAAGCAGCGCCAACAGATCGCGTGTGGCCAATAGCTCTTCCGTCAGGCCGTCCACCAAGTCACGAGCCGATGAGCCGGCAGATGATTCGGGCGGAAGGACTTCCCAGGTGTACGTTTCGACTTCCAGGTGCGGCGCATAGTCGAGCTCGGCGACCGTCTGGAGCGCTTGCCTCAGCTCATGTCGAGTCGTCCGCAAAGGGCCCAATCGCTCGGCATTGACCGGGACATGAAAATGGACTCGCCACGCCTGTGCGTCGCGAAATTCGGCGGGCGGGTCGAGAGCCAATTGCTTCGTGAGGTCGGTCTCGCGGACAATCCCTCCTTCCGAGGTGCGGGCAATCGTCTGATGCAGATACCGATCTTCGACGTAGCCGGCAAGCGCCTGGCGACCGTCTTTGTTCTCAGCCGGCGACGAGAGCTCAATCGCACAGGTGATGTGCAGCTTATTGATTCTCAGGCCCGCCTTGCTCAATTTGCGGATCGATTCGGGAATATCTTCGAACTCGACGGCCTGATGGCAAACGTCGTAGCACACTCCCAGGTGCCGCTGCGCCGGCTCGAGTTTCCCGCTCTCGTCCGCCCGCTTCCACAGGTCGTCAAAAAATGCGATTGCCTCGTCGCTTGTCTCCAAAAGGCAGCACGGCTCCGGTTCGAGCGCCAATCGGACGAGGCGTCCCGTTTGGTCGTGGAGGCGCGCCAGGGCCGAAGCCGCCTCCAGCAGCAGCGCCTGACACTTTTGTAAGTGATCTGACGGATGTGAGAAGCCCTTGAAGCCCAGCGGCATCGTCGAAATGCTTCCCTCAACCCCCTCGGGCAAGAGTGACGCGAGAATCAGGGCGCAAGACACCGTGAAATCGAGGCGGCGCCTGTCGGACCAGTCGGGCACATAGACGTTTTCCTTGACGCGCGGGCTATGAAAATCGCCGTAAGGAAAGGCATTCAGCGTGTGGCAAGAAAGCCGCCTGGCGGCCAGCCGGTCGCGAAAGGCCGGCAGCGCCCGCGGATCGGCCAGAAGCTCGCGGGCGACCGGCGCGGCCAGCCACAGCCCCGCTGCCAGCGGAGCGCCGTAGTTCTCGCGCAAGGCCAGCGTGTAGTTGTCGAGGCCCAGTTCAACTTCGGCCAGCGAACGACCCGGATGGACGTTGGTGCAATAGCTGAGCGGCAGGTTCGACAGGCCCATTCTCTCGCCTCACCTCGTTGCGATCGTTAAACTAACGTCAAATATATCCAATTCCCCGGTGAAACAGAAACCTTGATGCGCTGCGGGGGTTAAATGCTTGTGATTCGCCATGACCGCAAGGTTCAACTGACGTGAAACTTAACGGCACCGAAGAGAATCCGGTCTTGCGCGATCCCGACGTGCGGCTTATGCTCCGCGCCAAGGAAGGGGATCAAACGGCCTTTACTCAACTGGTCGCCAACTACCAGGATCGGCTGGTGGGCGTGCTGGCTCACATGTTGCAGAACAAAGAGGCGGCCGAAGACCTGGCACAAGAGGTGTTCCTGCGGATTTTTCGGGCCCGGCATGGATATGAACCGACCGCCAAATTTGCGACGTGGTTGTTCCGGATCGCCAACAACCTCGCGAACAACCTGCGCCGCGACGCGGGGCGGCGCAAAGAGATCGTGCTCAACGTCAATGATTCTGGTCCCTTGGGTCCGCGCCCCGGTGAACGATTGATCGCCGAAAAATCGGGGCTGATGCCCTCGCGGCAGTTCGACAAGAACGAAATGTGCGCGATGGTGCAGGCGGCCTTGAGCACGCTCAACGAAAAACAACGCATGGCCGTTCTTTTGCACAAGTTTGAAGAAATGAGTTACACCGATATTGCCGCCGCCCTCGACATGTCTCCCGCAGCCGTCAAATCGCTGCTCTCGCGGGCCCGCGACAATTTACGCGAAAAACTGGAGCCTTACGTGCGACAGGGAACGTTGGGTTCGATTCAGCCGGAATGAACTGATTCCTCGATGTTTTGGTAACGCCATGGCCAAACTGATGCGGCTCAGCGCCGAACAACGCGAAAACCTGACGGCCTACCTCGACGGCGAGCTGGACGAGGCCGCAACGCATGAGATCGAGCAAATGCTGGCCTCCAGC
>DATGKC010000419.1:0-2899 GCA_035294845.1 Planctomycetaceae bacterium
GGCCCGCCTCAACTGTGACATCGGTGAATGTGCCGTCGTGGTTGTTCCGCAGGAGCGTCGGGCGGATCGGAGAGCGCAGCCACGCGCCGCGCACGATGAGCACGTCCTTATAGCCGTCGTTGTCGTAATCGGTTTGCACGCAGTAGAGCCCACCCAGTTGTCCCTCCAGTCCCGCCGTATCGCTGCAATTCTGGAACCTGCCCTTGCCGTCATTGCGATAGAATCCCATCGGTCCCGTGGGGTCCATCGTGGTGACGACGATATCGAGCAACCCGTCGTTGTCGAAGTCCTCCATGATGCCGCCGCCGGCCTGATTGAAGCGGTTGAGCCCCACGACGTGGCCGATGTCGCGGAAAGCGCCGATGTCGAGTTCCTCTCGCTGGAAATGATCGAGCGAAATCAAGAACTGAGGATCGACGCCACCCGGATATTCTCCGAGCGTCATGTGGGCCAGGTTGAGCAGCCACTGCACCGCGAGGTCGTCAGGAAACCGCGCCAGGTATTCCGTGAAGTGCCTGATCGCCAGGCGCGAGCCTTCGGGATTTTTGTGCACGGCGGCCGATGAGATGGGCAGGATGCACGAGCTTTCGCCGCGGCACAGGATGCAATTTTCGTTTTCGCCCTGCCGCAGGGCCGTCACGCCTTGGTAGAAAATGACGGTGTAGAGTCCCTTTTGGGCCCAGGAATTGTGGTGCGAAAGCTGCAAGCGCAACCGTTCGAGAACCCGGTAGGCCTGCTTGGGCTCTCCTTCAAAGTTATACAGCACCGCCTTTTTCATCCGCCCGGCGACGCGCTCTTGGTCGGTCGCCTTCGGGTCGGCCAGCTCGCGATCGACCTGGTCGATCAGACGATACCCGATTCGGCGCCAAATATTGCCGACGTCTTCGAGCGACGCTTCGGCGCCCCAGGGCTGGATGGACGAAACAATCGAGGGGACGCCGGACGTATCGAGGTATTCTTGCCGCGGCTCGTACGCCGGCGATGGGCGGCGTAGGGTCGGCGATGTGGAAGCGGGCCTATCGTAACAGCTCCAGGCCGCAATCACGGCGATGCCGGTCATGAGGAGACCCGCCAGATATTTCACGTCGCTGGATCCCGTGGTCTTCATTTCGGGAGCGGAATCGGCTGCCAATCGAGTTTGCGGTAATCGCCGGCGAACTCAGTAATCTCGATCGCCTGGTCGGCGGCCACGTCTTCAAAGACCTGCGTCGTGCCGCTCGTGGGCCATTGAATTTCGAGCCGCTCGATTCGTTCCGCCGGACCAACGCCGATGGTTTGCTGGAGCGGATTGGCGCCGAAGCTGCTGCCCGAAGAGACGTGGCGATGAATCGTGAGGGGCACGTCGCCTTTCGTCACCAGCTTGATGCGGGCTCCGATTGCGGCGCGGTTGGTTTTTTCTCCAATGAGTTTCACCGTGACCCAGTGGTTCTTCTGGCCGGGGTTCTGGAATAAGACATTGTGGTACTTATCGCCGTTGACCGTGCCTCCCATCACGACGAAAAGGTCATTGTCGCCGTCGCGGTCCCAGTCGCCGCACGCCACGCCGTGCCCTTTTTGCAGGTTGCCCGTGCGGTACGAGGCGGTGATGTCGGCGAAGCGCCGGCCCGCGACATTTTTCAGCATGCGGTTGGGGCGCAGAAAATGCAGATTCGGCTCTCCCGTCGACAGGTACATATCCAGGAAGCCATCGTTATCGAAATCCCCGAAATTGCTCCCCATCGTCGAATAGACCACGTCCAACCCGGCTTCGGTGGTCTTATCTTCGAAACGGCGGCCATTGAGATTGCGGTACAAACGGTTGGAATTGCATTCGTGCGGCTCGCCCATGAGGCCCTTCACCACGTCGGCGAGCGTGCGCTCGAAGCAGGTGGCGAAAATGTCGATCCAGCCGTCGTTGTCGTAATCCCACGCCCAGCACGAGAACCCCTGCACCGGTTCGCCGACTTCCATGCTGAATGTTGCATCGCTGAATGTGCCGTTGCGGTCGTTGTGAAAGAGCTGGCTCCCCCCCGTGGCGGCCAGATAATTGAGGAACAAGTCGGGATAGCCGTCGTTGTCATAATCGAACCAGGCCGCCCCCTTGCAGTGCGTGCGTTCGCGGCTGTCGATCCCGGCCGGCCGGGAAAGTTCTTCAAAAGTTCCGTTGCGCCGATTGTGGTACAGGCGGCTTTCCTGCCTTTCGCAGCAAATGAATACATCGAGCCAGCCGTCGTTGTCGTAATCGGCCCACGCGGCGGCGACCGAGTTGACCGGGTCGAGCAAACCAGCGGCTTTCGTGACGTCGGTAAAGGTGCCGTCCTGGTTGTTCTTGAGCAGACTGGGCCGCACTGGACACTCCATCCACGCCCCGCGCATGATGAAAATGTCCATGTAACCGTCATTGTTGTAATCGGTCTGCACGCAGTTGAGGCCTCCCAACTGGTCGTTGACGCCCGCGGTCTCGGTGCAGTTCTCGACTTTTCCATTTCCGGTGTTCCGGTAAATAACCATGGGACCTGTGGCATCGGTGGTGGTGGTGACGAAATCCAACAGGCCGTCGTTGTCGAAGTCTTCCATGATGCCGCCGCCCGCCTGTTTGAAGTGGTTGACCCCGACGAGGTGGCCTACGTCGCGAAATGCGCCGATGTCGAACTCTGAATTGAGGAATCGATCGAGCGGGACGAGATACCGGGGATCAACCTTATCGGGGTATTCTCCCAGCGTCATATGGGCCACGTTCAGCGGCCATTTGACTTCGAGGTCGTCGGGAAACTGTTCGAGGTACTCGGTGAAATGCCGGATCGCCAGCCGCGATCCGTCGGGGTTGGTGTGCACGGCCGCCGGCGAGATGGGAAGGATGCATGAGCTCTCACCGCGGCACATGATGCAGTTCTCGTTTTCGCCCTGGCGCAGCGCGGTC
>DATGKC010000420.1:0-18120 GCA_035294845.1 Planctomycetaceae bacterium
GCTTCACGATCGATCTTCGATGCGCCGACGCTGACTTTGCCCCAGGGAGGCCATTTCCGGCTCGAACGCCGCGTCGGGCTGCTCGACCATATCGAGCGACAGCAGCGCCGACTGGAACATGTCGCCGAGTTGGAAAGGCTCGACCGCAATCGGCAACAGGCGATCTCGGTGCTGGCCGATCCCAAAGTTCACAAGGCGTTCGATGTCGAGAACGCCGACCCAAAAATCGTCGCCCGTTACGGCAAAAACAAGTTCGGATTGTCGCTGCTCATGGCCCGGCGGCTGGTCGAGGCGGGAGTCAACCTCGTGCAGGTCAACCTGGGCAAGAATTCGTCGTGGGATACGCACAATCGCAATTTCATCAATCTCAAAGACAACTTGCTGCCGTACATGGACCAGGCGGTCTCGGCATTGATGGACGACCTGGCCGAGAGCGGACTTATCGACTCGACGCTGGTCGTCATGACGGGCGAATTCGGCCGCACGCCGAAAATCAATAAGGACGCCGGCCGCGACCATTGGGGGCCGGCGATGACCAGCGTGTTCGCCGGCGGCGGCGTGCGCGGCGGGACGGTGATCGGCGCGACCGACCGGATCGCGGCCTATCCAACCATCGATCGGCAGACGACCGAAAATCTCGCGGCGACGATCTACCACGCTCTGGGCATTCCGCAGCAGACGTCCTGGACCGACATCGACGGCCGGCCCCATGAGCTCTACCGATCGGAACCGATCCCAGGATTGCTCGGTTAGCGGGCCGTTGTACAACGGGGACTGGCTCGGACGCACATCAGTTTTGCTCGCGAATTTGATCGTCTCAGTCGGTGCCCGTCCCGTTTTTCAACGCTCCGCTGACGGCATCTCTTCAACGGCCGCTCGGGGGCTTGACTTCCCCATTACGGCCTCCCTAGACTGCCTAGACAGCCACATTTTTGCCGAATTGTTGGCTTCTTCGCATCTCGAATGCACACCCGGGAATTTGAAGCTCATGATTACCGCCTGGTTGAGTTGGGCGCTTCGCCGTAAGCGGATTCGATTGCAAAGGCCGCGGAAGATCGTTTTTCGGCCGATGACGGCGTGGGCCGCCGAGTGCCTCGAAGTGCGAGCGCTGCTCTCGAATGTCGCCGTGACGACGGCGGTGGGGGTGATCAAACTCGCCGGCGATACGGGCGATCATACGTTCGACGCGTCGGTCGCCAGTGGGAATCTACACCTGGTGGGATCGGCTGGAACAGAGTTTACTTTCAACGGCACGACCGCCGCGACCGTCGATGTTCCCTTAAGCGGAATCGGCACGATCAAGGGTTTGCAGATCGTGATGCAGGCCGGGAACGACACGATCACTTTCGACGCGGCAAATCTCGGCACGATCTCCGGAAACGTCGAAGTGGACCTGGGCGGTGGAACCAATTCGCTTTCGTTCAAAGATGCGACTGTGACCGGCAAGACGGTTGTGAAGGGGGGGAGCGGGGCCGATTCGATTCAACTGTCGAACGACACGCTGGGCGCTCTCTCGATCATGACTGGGGACGCGAACGACTCGGTCAAGCTTTCGACCGTGACGATCGACGGCCACCAGGTGTCGTCCGATTCCGACGACGACGATGACGGCGGAATCGGCGGCTTTCTCGATACGTTACTGGACGGCCTCTTCGACGGCTGGTTCGGGGGTTGTTGGGGAGGGTGGGGAGGGCGCGGAGACGACTTCGGCGTCTCGCGCGGCTCATTGAACATCCAGGCGGGCAACGGCAATGACACGATCGAGCTCGATTCGGTCACCGGCGCTTCGTCGGGATCAGGCGGCCTTTCGTGGCTCTTCTCGGGCGATTCGTGGCTGTTTGGAAGTCAATGGAAAATCTCGCTCGGATCAGGCGCCGACACGGTGACTTTCAACTCGGTGCAAGCGCCGCACTCTCTGTCGGTGCAGGGGGGCTCGGGAAACGACACCGTGAATGTCAAGCAGAGCACGGTCGAAGGAAGCACCAAAGTCAACCTGGGTTCGGGACAAGACCAGGTCGCCGTCAGCGGCTCGACGTTCGAAGGACCCGCGCGCATTTCGACGGGCCCCGGCGATTCGCAAACCGTTTCGATCAACGACTCGACGTTCGAATCGTTTACAAAAATCTCGGTCCCGGGAAGCAACGCCAAGCTGAATGTGCAGACGGCGGGCACGACGACTCAAGGAACGGTCTTCGATGATCCCGTGGTCGTCTCGCTCCCGGGGCCATCGGCCGTCGCGAACCTCGGCACCGACACCGGACCAGATAATACACTCGATTTCGAGAGCTTCCTCACCGTCTTCGGCGGCAACCCGGCGGCCGCCGTCAACATCGCCACCGCCGGCACGGCGATCGACAACAACAAGCTCTTCCTGATCTCGGCCAATCGAAACAACGTTTGAGCGCGTACCTGAACTCGCCAGAGTTCAGGACCGGCCGGTTATCGTAGCTGAATTCGTGAGAATTCAGAGTGCCGACAGATTCTCTGTGATCCCGGTGTGTCGGTTGCGGGCCAAACGCCGCCTCGACACTTGTCAAATTCCGCTACCAGCCTCCCCGTTCGCCGGAGTTCGCGTTGCTTCACCGGCGCGGCTTGGCGCGCCAGCTTCGCACGCCGCCGCCAAGTAAAGTGGCGGCGATGACAATGCCCGTGCCGACGGTCCACCAGAATCTGACTCGTCCGGCCGTAGCATCGACCGGGGCGATTAATTTTTTGCGCGCCGCCACCTCGGCCGCGAATTTCTTCTGCGGATCGCCTTGCTCAATCACTCGGCTCAAAAGAGCATGAAGTTGTTCGCCAGCCACGTGCTCGTCGTCGGCGATCGTCACACTGTAGTATTGATCGTCCCGAAAGCTGACGCGAGTTCCCGCGGCAAGATCAAGTGCGAAATTTTCAGCCGGTGGTGTTTCCAGGCTCAGTTCATTTACGTGCACTTCTTGCAGGACTACCGGTGTATCGTCGCTTGTCGGACCGATAAAAAGCAGCGATCGCATGGGAAACCAGCGCCCGTCCCCGCAGTCGCGGAATTTGACGGTAAACAGGGAAACTGCTTTTTTGGGCTGGAGATGAAAATATAAACAACGCAGCGGCAGAAACCCGCGCTGCGGATCGAGAGAGAATTGCTTCAGGACATCGCCGCCCTCATTAAGCCGGATTGAGAAGCGAACTGCCGGTGTTCCGCGCACGTCGTCGTCACCGTCGATGGTGATGGCGAGCTTGCCATTGCCGAGCGTACCTCCGAGTATGCCCTCAATCATCGCCGCCGGATTGCCTTTGTCGTGGGGCCCCATCATGCTCATTCCGAATGGCGTAACGGAGACGCCGACTTCGTCGTCATGATCGGGCACGAAAAGTTCGACCGACCGGCTTTCAGGCGACTGCCGGGCGCGGATGCGCCCGAACTTGAGATAAAATTCAGCGTGCGATTGACGCGTCGTTGCGGGGTCGCTCGTCATGTCGTAGCGGACATTGTCGCCATCAACGATCCATACGCAGTTATGAGTGGTCTCGTAATCGATTTCGCCCCGAAATGCATGTTCGGCGCTCGCCGCCTTGCCGCCGCGCCACACGAAGCGGCAGGTGAACGATTTGAACGATTCGCGGTTGGCCAGCCAGCCCTCGGCGATTGCGCGCAAGGCCGTTTCATCGGCGGGATCGAGCGATTTGTTTTCACCGCCGATGAGGTTCGCTCCGCCAAGAGCAACGCTGGCGGCCACGGCCGTCATGCACAACCGAGCGAAAGATAATTTCGTCATTTCGCGATCCTCAAGTCGAGGCCGAACTGTGCGGCACCCCGATGAGGAGTGCCGCGTCACTCACAGCCGCACATGGGCCGGCGTTCAATTTGCCACAGATGCCTCCCGCCGGAACCGCCTGAAGGGCGGCAAGATGAAAGCCCAGGGCAGCGCCGGCAGCGCCCTGGGAAAGAGCCCCCCAAAAATCACCTCGCCCTGAATGGGCACAACAAAACGGGGCAATGTCGCGGAACGAGTCAATCCCGGCGCCGGGATTGCATCGCGTACGTCACGCGCTTTTTGGGGATTCTGCGACTTTTCGTCCTCGATTGTGCCCCGTTGGGGTACGCCTGCGCATTGACGGGCTGTACCCAGGGTGCGCTCCGCGACCTTGGGCTTTGGGATGAAACGCCTCTCGGCGTATCCTTTGATGTGTGCTGCTTCCATCACAGTCCTTGCCTTCCCGCTCGTCGATGCGCCCTTTGCTTCAACCGCGCGCACATGCGCCGGCGCTCGATTTGCCAGAGACAGCTGCCGTCGAAACCGCCTTTCAGGTCGGCCCGTGACACCCCAAAGATACACCGCGGAGCCGCAAGAATCGCTTATCCCATCACTGCGGCTTCAGGACTACATCCAGATCGCGATTATCCGGTTGGATTTTTTTCTTCCACGTTCCACGCTCGGCCGCGACCGTGAGCCAGATCTCGCGCGGCGGCACTTGCTTCAGCCGAAACCGGCCGCTCGAATCGGTGGTCGTTTGAACCCGCCCCAGCTCATGATAATAGACGACCGCTCCAGGAACGGGGCGGCCTTGTTCATCAACGGCGCGACCTGCCACTTCCGCCGTCGCCGTGGGCAAACGAAGCTCGGGCAGTTTGGCGCTTTCAGCGTTGTCGATCAATATTCGCTCTGACCAGACGCCGGCGTAGCCCAGTTTATTCACATACACGGCGATGCGGCTGTTGGGGTGAAGGCCCTGGATTTCGAAATTCCCATCCACGTCGGTCGTCGGCAACTTTTCCGGCGCATCGGCATAGCGCCACGGTTCATCGGCGGCATGCTCAGTTAATGAGACCGACAGGCCGACTTTCGCGCCTGCGACGGGCTGGCCATCCTCGTCGACGACCCGACCGCGGATAGCGACCGGCGCGGCGGGCTCCAGGTCGATCATCACCGGTTCGGGGTTTCTTCGATTGGGAAAAACGGCCGGCTTTGGCCAGGCATACCCGTCCGCGGCGACAACAATCGCGAACTCATGACTCTGATAGCGTCGAACGAGATCGGCAAAGACGATCTGGTGAGAATTTCCCTTTCGATCGGGTAGGCCCATCAGCAATTCGCCGCCATCTGCGCAAAGCCAGAGCCTTGAGTTGGAAACGACACGGCCGTCGCGCGGCCGCAATGTGACCGTCATCCGGTAGTCGGCGCGGTCCTGCTCGTTGACTCGCGGCACCCGAAGTTCGTTGTCAGTCTTCCCTGCACGCGCCTGACGCGCTTCGCGAGGAAAACCGGCCGATTCGATTGCCAGCGAGACTTCACCAACTGGCAGTCCAGTCAGGCGAAATTTTCCCTGCGCATCGCTTCGAGCCTCGACGCGCGGTTCATCAACATGCATGATCTTGGCATCGGCGACCGCGACCCCCTGATAGTCGAGCACGACGCCGCCAAGCTCCTGATCTGGGGATCGCAATTGGAAATCGGGGAGCTTCTTCGGCTGCTTGTCGTCAAGCGTGATCCACTCCGATTCGGCTCCCCCGGTTCCTTTCTTTTCGATGCGCACACGAATTCGATCTCCCAACCGCGCGTGCTTGATGTCAAATCGTCCATCGGCGCCGCTGGCGTCCTCGACTCCCCAGGGAAACTGCACTTCGTTCCCGTAGATCAGCCGGGCCACGCGCACGCTGGCGGCGGGGATGCCCTTTCCATTCGCATCGACGATTCGGCCTCGGATCGGAACGAATTCTTCCGCCGTTAGCTCGATGCGAAGCTCAGGCATTTGCTCGGCAACGACGAAGGGCGCCGAGCGCGCGGTCGCAAACCCCGCCGCATCGACCACAAGAATCTTCGTCTGGCCGCGCTCGTTGCGATTGAATGGGATCGCAAACCCGGTTCCCGACTGTCCGCACCACATGGATGTCCATTGGCTTTCGATGCCGGCCACGCGAACTTCGACCTTGTTGACCTCTCGGCCGGCGTGCGGCTGCAATTTCACGTTGACTTCGACGGGCACGGAGCCCGCGACGGTTGCATTTTCATCTGCCCTGACTCTTGCAGTGACCGACGACTTATCTTTGACCATCACTTCCAGGGAACCGCCGCGGTTCATTTTTGCTCCGGCACGCAAGATGATTTGATCCAGGTCGGCGTTTTCCGGCACGTCGAATGTGCGACTGGAATCGGCGCGCGCCGACCGATCGCCTTCGGCAATATAGACCTTGCTCACCCCCGGCGGGACAAAGAATTCGAACGAGCCGTCGGCGTCGGTCCGCACCATCTTGCAGGCGGCGCCCGATTCCGGTCGCGCCGTGCCATAATAGCCGACATGAATCTTCTCGACGGGCATTCTCGATTCGCCATCGAGAACTTTGCCCCACAGTCGGCGGCCCTCGCGTGCCTCAAAATCAGCGTGCGCGGGTCGGCCGACGACCACTTCGACGCCTTCGACGGCGTTTGCGGTCACCTTCACCGGAGCTCGATCCGTCGGCGGCCGGCCGCCGAACAGGACGTTGAAGCGGCCCGGCGACAGGCCGCCAATCAGGTATTTGCCGTCGGCGTCGGTGAAGGCCATTCCGTCGCCCACGAACTCCGGCGAGCGGCTGACGCCATTTTGCGATTGGGCGAAAACGACCTCGCCTTCGAGCGGCCGACCGGTTTTCGCGTCGATGACTCGTCCCTCAATGCGGCCGGCCTGGATCAAGACGAAGCGACCCAAGTCTTCTTCATCAGGCTTCGCCCGAATTTGCAGGCGCTTCCATTCGGGATCGTTTATCTGTAAGCGGGCATTCGCGCCTGCGGGGAGATTGATCAGAAATCCGCCGTCGGCGGCGGTCGTCGCCTCTGCCAATTGTGCATTGCCCAGCCTGTATTCCGAAAGAGCGTAATTCTCTGGATGCAGCAACGTTTTAACTTCTACGCGAATTCCGCCCAGCGGCTCGCCCTGCGAGTTAACGAGCGTGCCTTTCACTGCGTGCGTTCGCGGCAAGAGAACGATGCGGAATAAGCCGTTTGCCTGTTTCTGCTGATCGGCTTTGCCCCTGCGTCCGGCTGCATTTTGGAAATCCATCCATCCCAGCCGTGATTCGCCCTCGCGCGCGATCAGGCACGCCTGCGATTCGAACGGGTCATCAGAACGCCATTCGCCGGGGATGGAAAACTGGCCCGCCTCGTCCGTTTTGAAGACGCGATCGACCTTTGCCGAATTGAAGTAAGCAGCGACTTCAATCCCGCCTACGGGCTTGCCGTTTTCATCGACAACCGTGCCCAAAGTGTCATCCACGCGGGCCGCTTTTTTGTCGCTCGCGTTCAATTGGCTGGTCAATGGGTTCGGAGCAGCCGGCGGCGCCTGGCCTGCAACCTGGAAAGTCGCACCATCCTTGGGCGTTCGGCCGAGGCTCGGCGCAAGTGGGAGCAGCACGAGGCCCAGGGCACAGAAGCCGGCTTTGGCCATCCGCGAAAGCCGCACGTTGCTCGATGCGCGCATGATCATCGTGAGCCGCGTCTGGAGCCCGCGTTCGCCTCCGACGCCGCAGGCAATGGGTGCGAGTTCGAACGTGGAAAGAAAGCCGAGAGTTTTGACGAGCGTCTCGGCATACATTCGGCGTGAGTCGGGTCGCAGGGCGACGACCCAGGCATCGCAGGCGCGTTCTTCGGCAATTCTGATCTCGCGGCGCACCAGCCAGGCGATCGGATGCCACCAGTAGATTCCCAGCGACAGCAGTTCCAGCCACCGGACGGCATGATCGCCACGGCGATAGTGCGCCAGCTCGTGCAAGAGCAGCATCTCTTGCGACTTGCCATCGAGCTCGCTTAATAATTCCGCAGGCAGAATCACACGTGCCGGGCGCGCCAGCGCCCAGAGCATGGGCGATACGCGGCCGGGGACGAGGCAAATCTCCGGGCAGTTTCGCAGCCCGAGCTCTCGGGCCAGGTCAAGCGCCGTGTTGTGAAGCGTCGGCGGCGCCGCAGCGGCAAAGCGCAGACTGCGTTGCCAGCGCCAAATCCGCCAGCCCGCGAGAGAAAACCACACAAGCGACCCCACCACCCAAATACAGGCGATAATCAGCATCGGCCTGCCGATCAACCCGGCAATAAATGTCGAATGGTTGTCGATCGACGTCCGATCGACAGACTGCCCGTTGGCGACGATCAACGCGGCCGGTGGGGCGTTCGCAACTTTGGGATCGCCGCGGTCGACAAACGCGGCTCCCGGTTCGTCGGTCGCCTCCACCTCGACCAGGGCGCGGGCTCGCTCATTGAGGGACTGCGGCAGGCCAGCGCCGTGCTCTCCGCTTGCGATTGCGTCGATGTTCTCGTCGGGCCCTTCAGCCGGAAGCAGAGCCAACGTCGGGCTCCAGAGCGGCGGCGTCAATAGCTTCAACAAGACCAGAACCCATAAGACGTGCAAGACGGCAGGACTGCGCACGCGCGATTTTACCGCGTACACGATGGCGAACAGGCCGGCGGCGATCACGCCGTTGCACAGGACAAATTCCAGAATCATTGTCATTTTCTTCTCCGGCGGGGGGCCATTTCCTTGCGTTCTTCGGCGGCCAACTCATCGATCAGGGCCAAGAGCGCTTCTTGTTGCTTTCGACTGAGCCGTTCGTGATGCGCGATCTGCGTCAAAAGGGGCGTGACCGATCCCTCGCAGAGGCTGTCGGCGACGTGCCTCAGGCGCCGGCCGACGAGCTCGTTGCGATCGACGGTGGCTTCGTAGAGGTAGGCGATTCCGCGGGGCTCGCGGCGCACAAAGCGCTTGGCTTCGAGCCGCTCGAGCAGTTTTTTGACCGTGGCGTAGTAGGCGTCCTGATTTCGCCGATCGAGAGTTGCGGCAATATGGCGAATGGTCTGCGGGCCGCTCGTCCAAAGCACCTGCAAAACGTCAAGCTCGGCGTCGGTGACATCCCGCGGCTTTCGCATGTGCGGCATCCCGGTGAAATACGTGCCTTCCTAGGACAACTTGTCTCACGAACATCATAGGACATTCTGTCACAGGAGTCAAGCCATTCGCCCGCCGCGGTTGCATCACGCATTCCCCGCTCATTGGACGGGCAGATTGGAAAACCTACCCCACGGCGCAGGTTTCCCCGTGATGCGGTGAAACACACGACTCGTCTGCCCACGGAGTCCTGAATTCTCACGAATTCAGCTACAGCAAATTTGCGCGGCACGCAAAGGGCTCACCGGCTCGGCGGGAACGCCGGGGCTTCCAGCTCGAGATTGGTCTGGCCGCTCGACCACGAGACTTTGAGAGGTGTGGCGGCGGGCTGGGCGTATTCTTTTGGAATCTGCACGGGCGCGCCGGCCGATTCGAGCGTTAAGCGGTATTCGCCGGGAGCCAGCCAGAGAGCCTCTTTGGCGCCCATGCTCACCAGTTCGAATGAGCCGTCGGGGCCGGTCACGCCGAAGCCGACGGGATGCATGCCGTCCGGGTCGAGCTGATGAACCGTCACCTGAATATCGCTCAGTGCCTGGCCCCCAGCGCGAAGCGTCCCCTTGGTGCCGCCGGGCACCGGCCGCACGCCGCCGCACCCCGAAAGCGCAATCGCCATCGCGACCAAAGTCGGCAGCGCGAAAAATCCGGATTTCTGCCACACGTCAAAGTCTCCCCGGATCGCTCCAATGAAATCTGCGGTCACATGCCCTCGTCGGCGCCTCTGTCATTTAGGCCCAACCAATGACGCACGCTTGGAATGCGGCTCAAGATCGACTTTTCAGCCGTCAGAACAACGAGCAGGGAGCCACCGAACATCGGCAGATAGATTCCCAGCATGACGACCAGCACGATGAGGCCGATCGAAACTCTGGGGCTGAGCGCGACTCTGGGCGCGCCCAAAACGCCCTGTTCCCGCCGGCGCCACCAGAGAGTAACGCCGCTCACGCACATGAGCAGCAAGCCGCCGGCCGTGACGAGTCCCAATAACTGGTTGGGCCAGCCGAAAAGCTGGCCTTCGTGAGCGGCCACGCACGTTCCCACGATCCGGTCGATCAGGTGGCGATCGCCAAAATCTTCGCGGCTCACAATCGTTCCCGTCGTCCCGTCGACGACCAGATTCACGCGCTGCGGTCGATTCTGCGTCATCGACTTGGCCGTCCAATTCGCGGAATCACGCGCCGGCGGAGCAATCAGCACCGGCGGCAGCAACTCCAGTGGGCGGATCATCGCGGCAATTCGGTCGAGTGGCGTCAGGTCCTTGGGCGTGGGCGCGCGCGGCCGTCCGTTTCGCCGGCCTGAGCCGCCGCCATGTTCGCCGTGCCCGCCCGAAATCGACTTGCTCTTCCCGGAAGCGCGATCGCTGCCGGTCGTCCAATCCTGCTGCGCCACAGCCGCGCCGATTACCCGCCGCGCGGCTTTGAAATAGTTGCCCCAGGACTTGGCCCACGGCAATCCGCTGAGCAAGAGAAACAGCGCAAGGCATGAAATCCACACGCCCGTCACGCTGTGCAGATCGCGCCAGAAAATGCGGGAGCCTGAACCAAGCCGCGGATACGCCAGGCCTCCCAGGCCTTTCGCCTGGCGCGGCCACCAAAGAAATAAGCCCGTGATGATCATGATGATCGTCCACGAGGCGGCCAGCTCCACCAGCATCGAACCCCGATCGCCCATGAGCAGCTCGCCGTGGATTCGAAAGAAGAGCCGCATGAGCCGCTCATTTTCGGGAACGGCGTGCAACACCTCCAGCGTCTGCGGATGCACGTAGACCCGGATGGCGTCTCCTTGCCGATTGACGATGACGCGGGCGGCGTGGTTCGGGGATCGCGGCAATTCGTAGGCATCGAGAGTTGAATCGGGGACCGCCGCCAGCGCCGCGCCAACTTGCTCGGCGGCGCTGGCCGGCTTTCGCGTGATCGCGAGATGGTCGTAAGGCTCGTCAACCCAGGCTTCAATCTGAGGCTTGAATAAATAGACGGCGCCGCTCATCGACAAAATGACGACGAAGGGGATGCAAAAGAGGCCCGCATAAAAATGCCAGCGCCAGACGGCCCGATAGTCGGGCCACGATTTGCCAGCCGTTGGCGCAACGCTCTCGCTCATGATGAAAGATCCACGGGCAGAAGGCTAAAATTCGCCAACGACTTCACGACCATTGCGGCTGTGGATGGCGCGCTGCGTTGCCACATTGATGCTGTCGCTCAGGAACCGCACGGTGCCGTCCCCCATGAGGACGTTGGCCCCGCCCGAGTGAAAGCTGCGCGGTCCGAAGAAGCCGCTGAAGTGCGTCACCACGTCGGGAATGCGGCTATTGGGAGCGGTGTACCCGTTGGTTTGCGTCGAGAGCATTCCCTCGTGCGCCCAACTGATTCCGCGGCCGCGCAGGGCATCGCTCGACGCACCGCGCCAGCCGGTCAGTTGCGGCCAGACGACCGATAAGTCGGGATTGGAATTCATGCCGGCGGCGTTGGCGAAAGCGCTCCAGGGACTGCCGGTCACAGGAATGCCGGGCGTCGCTTGTTGCGTCGAATTGAGCCCCGTCGAGCCGTTGAGCGTATATTGGTAGGGAAAGCCCGGCGTCGTTCCCGCGGGCAATGTCATATCCTGGCCGATGCTGCGGATCGACTCGCTCATGAAAACGGTGTTCGAAGCGCCGTCGATGACATCCTGGAATCGGACGCTGGAGTTGTAGAACACGATTCCGTCGGTTCGCCAACGCTGATCGTAGTTGGTTCCCGTCCCGCTCCCCGTGCTGAACATGTAGTTGTTGCCGGCGTATTGGTAGGTGAAGCCGGCCTCGGTGGCCACCGGAGGCGCCGGATCGGTGGGGCACAAGAACATGGGAATCACCATGGCGAACGCGTTGACGAAAAGCGGGTTCGGGACGAGACTGTTGAAAGGGCCCGAGAAGGCGGGCTTTGTGAAATCGAGCAGGTCTTGCAGATTGGCCTGCTCGCAGTAAGGTAAAAGCCTCGCCTGGGGAGAAAAGCCGTACGTGTTCGGCGAAACTTTGGTGTTGACGGCATCAGCGAACGGAAACGTCGTATACGTGCTTTCATAGTTGTGAATCGCGAGACCCAACTGCTTCATGTTGTTCTTGCAGCTTGTGCGTCGAGCCGCCTCGCGGGCGTGCTGGACGGCGGGCAAGAGCAACGACGTGAGAATCGAAATGATCGCGATGACCACCAACAGTTCAATGAGAGTGAAGCCGCGCGCTCGGCGCGGTCTGTGTGTGCCGCTCATGGTGTCTCCCCATCATGACGAGTGCCAGATCAGTCGCGCGGCGGCCCGCGCGCAGCGTCCGTGTTTTTTCAACAGGCGGACGGTCTGGGCGGGGGAGTTTCCGGCGAGAGGGGGCCTTCCGGGACGGCGACAAAGTCAAACGGGGAGACGGCGAACGTCTCGACCAGTTGAGGCATGCTCATCTCCGGCGCCGGCAGCTTCGGCTGCAACGAAACGGCAAAGCCGGGCGAATCCGTTCCGGAACAGGGGCAATTGAAGGCCAGGCTGGACTCCCGCTTTTTCTTCTGACAACAATTGGGCTTCGCCGGCGACGGGTTTGAAACTGCCCGGGCGCAGCAGCCGCAAGAACTGCGCGTGCCTTTCGGACCGCAACAGCACGATTTCGCTTGAGCCACGCGCACGCGCACGCTCGAATGCGACTGGGCTGCACATTCCGGGCTGAGCGGCCATCCGACGCTGCCGATCGTGAACACGAAAGCCGTCGCCAGCGCCATCACGCGCCGTGTCAGCGTCGGACATAATTTGATCCATCGTCGCATGTGGGAAATGGTACACACTGACAAATCCAGAATGCAACTGTCGGCCGGCCCGCGTCGGGTCGAAAAGTGTGAGCTCGACAGGTGAAGAGTTCCTGACGGTGCGGCCAATGGTTATTATGGCGGATGCGCACAGGTTGAATCGCGAGGCGCGGATAACGCTCTGGGTGGGCTGCGTGCGCCTCGGTCGAATCGTTTCTCAAGGCGCTCGGGGGCTGACCGAGCTGTCAGCGACGACGCTTGTCAGTGACGTCACTGTGCCCGCATGAGGAAATCACGAATGGCGTGGACGGAAGATTTTTTCAAAGTCACAGGGCCGGGTCTCACCGTGGGCATCACGACGGGCAACTGGATCCGACTTCTGGCGCAAAACCGGTTTCGAGTCGCCCCGCGTTTCTGGCCCCGCGCGGCGTTCGCCACCCTGGTGAGCTTCATCAACACGCCTTTTTGCTGGGCTGAAGAGGCCATTTGCAGCCGCCGCGTGGCAAGTCAACGCATTCCGCCCCCGTTGTTCATCCTTGGGCATTGGCGATCGGGGACGACTCACCTTCAGAACCTGCTCTCGGTCGACGATCGGTTCGGCTACCCGCGCTTTGCGCAGGTCATGATTCCCGATACGTTCTTGCTGGGTGAGCAGATCATGTCGGCGGCCAGCGGGGTTCTGCTGCCTGCCAACCGGATGGGCGTCGATGGAGTGGCCATGCACCCGGAAGTCCCCTGGGAAGAAGAATTCGCACTCTGCGTGTCGACGTTTCTATCCCCCTACATGGGCTGGGCGTTTCCCGGTCGAGCCGAACACTACGACCGCTACCTCACGTTCCGCGGCGTTCCGGCAGGCGACGTCGAGCGCTGGAAGCGGTCGTTCGTGAGGCTGCTCCAAAAGTTGACGCTGAGATTCAAACGGCCGATGGTGCTCAAATCGCCCCCCAACACCGGGCGGATCAAGCTTCTTCTTGATATTTTTCCGGATGCCCGATTCGTTCACATTCATCGCGACCCGTATGTCGTCTACCAATCCACGCAGCACCTGCACATGCGAAGCTGGGAGTATTATTCTCTTCAGCGGCCCGATCTGTCGGCGATCCATCACCGCACGATTCGGCAGTATGTCGCCATGTTCGATGCGTTTTTCGAAGAGAAGTCGCTGATTCCCGAGGGCCGATTTTGCGAGGTGGCGTATCGCGATCTCGAATCCGACCCGATGGGACAAGTGCGGCGAGTCTACCAGGAGTTGTCGCTCCCCGAATTCTCGACCGTCGAGCCGGCGCTGTCCGCTTATGTCAAATCGCTGTCCGGCTACAAGAAAAATAACCACGTCGAACTCTCATCTGATCTGCGGCGCGAAATCGTCAACTCGTGGAGCCGTTCGTTCGAGAAGTGGCAATACTCGATCTGACGTTTAACGGCCCGGCAAGGGCGGGGCGAAGAAGCAATCAGGGCCCTTGCACGTGTAATACGGGTATTGCACGATCGCCGGCAGATCGGGCTGAGGAGGATAGGCCAGATCGCTCGGGACGTGGTACGGGCGGCAGCAGCGTCTGCATCCGTGCCCTTGGCAGAATTTGCAGCGGCTGGTCCTCTCGGTTGGAACGAAATGGACATCCTCGCAATAGTCGTCACCCTGTGCCATGGCGGGCGCTGCCGCCGGTCCCTGCGCCCGGGCAACCTCGGATGTTTTCTGGCCAGAGCAACATCCTGTGAAAGGCAGCAGCGCGGCGGCTGCCGCGATCGACAGCAACATTTTTCGCATTGGAATTCCCCCCGGAAAGCGGATTGATGACGGCGCCGGCCGGCAAGACCTGGTGACGAGCACCGCGCGATGCAGACGGCCCAAACTTAATATCGGCCGATTTTCGCGAAGATCGTGCATAATCCTCACTGAAAGCGTGACCGGTGTATCGCGCTCGGTCACTCAAGGTTGCAGATTCGCTACAATCCGGATAAATTGACATTCCCAAACATCGGCTTCCAAGCAACCGGGGAATTAAGTCACAAGACGCTTCGTGGCAAGAAGTTGTGACTTTACGTCAAGGGAGTGGTCCTGAGTGTTCGTTTCGGCATCGACCCGTTGTTTTTCCGACAAGCCTCTGGCGGAGGCCTGTTATCTGCTCGACGACCTGGAATTCGACAAGGTCGAGCTGTGGATGGACGAAACTCAGACCCAGCTCAAACCGTCTGAGGTCATTCGCGATCCCGAAGGGTTTTGCATCCGCTATCGCGAGATGACGCGCATGACCCCGGTCGCCTTTTGCATTGACAGCGATCTCGATCCCCAAGCCTTTCACGTTCTCACGCGTGTCGCCAAGCAGCTTAAAGTAGCCCAAATTACGTTGCCTGCGTCGCGGCTCGGCACGCCGTTTAATTCCGAAATCGACCGCCTGCGCGAGTTCCTGAAAGTCGGCAACGAAGACGGAATTCGAGTATCGATCAAGACAAAGATCGGCCACCTCACCGAAGACCCCGACACGGCGATCGAGTTGTGCCGGGCCGCCCCCGGGATCGGATTGACCCTCGACCCCAGCTACTTCTTATGCGGCCCGCATCGGGGCGGACTCTACGACCAGGTCTACCCGGACGTGTACCACACGCATCTGCGCGATACGACGCCCGATCAGTTGCAAGTTCCGGTCGGTCTTGGACAGATCGACTACAGCCGCATCATCAGTCAGCTTGAACGGGTCAAATATCACGGCGCCTTGTCGGTCGAAATTCTTCCTGAGCTGGGCGACCCCGAGGCGCGGCTGATCGAGCTGCGAAAGTTGCGGCTGTTGCTCGAAAGCCTGCTCTGAAAACCGGCGCTTATCGCGTCAAGGCCTTCCAGATCAGTTCGCCGACGACCAGGTAGGCATTGCCCCAGGCTTCATCCCGAAAAAATTTCTCGATCCGAACGTCAATGCGGCCCTGTCGCAGGGCCGGCAGGCTGGTCGCTTCGCCGCGAAGAATTCGGTCGAGGTCTTGGAGCCATTTCAGCATCGGCGCTTCTCGCGATCTCCCGGCCGAGCGGGTATGCTAAAGAGGAATAGTCGCGCGTGCGAATGTGACGACGAAACGTGGGGCAGGGTTGCTTTACATCGCAAAGTCTCTGCCAGCCTTATACGCCGGATGAACGACGCCTCGCAAGAAAATTTTCGAGAATTGCCGCCGGTCAATGAAATAATGACCTTTTCGGCGATTGCCCCGTTGATCGACGAGCGCGGACGTGAATGCGTCCGCGACTGGGTCCGCGCGGCCGTCGCCGACCTCCGCGAGCGCATCGCCAAAGCCACCCTCAATGGTTCGTGCAGCCGTCGGCAATTGACCGGGCTGGCGGTGCAATTCGTCTATGAACGGGCCGAGGCCGAGTCGAGCGAGAAGCTCGGGAACGTGATCAACGCCACGGGCGTCGTTCTGCACACGAGCCTTGGCCGGGCGCCCCTGTGCGAAGCGGCCATCGCGGCCGTCCGCGAAGCGGCCAGCGCGCTCAATCTTGAGGTCGATCTGGCGACAGGCGAGAGACGGTATCGCGGTTACCAACTGCAATCGGCCTGGCGGCGATTGACAGGGGCCGAGGCGGCGCTCGTCGTCAATAACAACGCCGCGGCGACGGTGCTGGCGCTCGAAGGACTTTGCCGCGGGCGCGAAGTCGTCATTTCGCGCGGCCAATTGATCGAGATCGGCGGATCATTCCGACTCCCCGAGGTTTTCGCCCAAAGCGGAGCCGTCTTGCGCGAGGTGGGGACGACCAATCGCACTCGCCTGGCTGATTACGAATCCGCCATCGGCCCCGCCACCGCCGCCCTGTTGCGCGTGCATCCGTCGAATTACCGCGTTGAGGGCTTTGCTGAGACGCCCGAAATCGACGAACTGAGCGCGCTGGCTCACCGCTACGGCCTCACGTGCCTCGATGACATCGGCAGCGGATGTCTCGTCGAGACCGTCCGATTCGGTCTCCCGCAGGAACCCACCTTTCAGCAAAGCCTGGCCGCCGGAGCCGATCTCGTTCTGGGGAGCGGAGACAAACTGTTGGGGGGGCCGCAATGCGGCATTATGCTGGGACGTGCCGAGCTCATCGAGCGATTGAGCGCCCATCCGCTGGCGCGCTCGTTCCGCATCGACAAATTGACGCTGGCCGCGCTGTCGGCCACGTTGGACGTCTATCTCCGCGGCGAGGCCGACCGGGAAATTCCCACGTTGGCGCTGCTGGCCGCCTCGCGTGACGAGCTTCTGGCCCGCGCGCGTAAGATTCATGCCGACCTGGCTTTGGGCCGCGATTGCGCCGCAACCGGGGTCCGCGATACGTCGCTCGACAACGGCAATTTGCAAGACGCAGCCGGCACGTTAAGAATTGAGGTGGCGACCGACCAGGCGCTCGTCGGCGGGGGATCGCTTCCCGGCGCCAGCTTGCCGACCGCCGTATTGCGGCTTTCGCATCCGCGGATGACTGTCGATGTGCTGGCTCGGCGCATGCGGCTGGGCTCGCCTCGCGTCTTCGGAAGAATTCAGGAGAACGCCCTCGTTCTCGACCTTCGGAGCGTGCTGCCGGCCGACGACGAGCGCATCGCCGCTGCAATCCGCAGCCAAATAGCCAATTCCCATTGATGTGCGGCTGACCACGGCGAACAAGGTAGAAATAGCCGCCTGATGAACGACCTTTCCCTTCCCTCCCGCGATCTCGTGTTGATCGGCGCCGGGCACACGAACCTGCACGTGGTTCGTATGTGGCGAATGCAGCCGATTCCCGACGTGCGGCTTACCGTCATCTCGCCCTTCAGCCGTGCGACCTACAGCGGCATGTTGCCCGGGACTCTCGCCGGATTTTACCAGCCTGACGATATGGAAATCGATCTGTACCGATTCTCGGAATCCTGCGGCGCGCGGCTGATTGTTGACGAGGTCGCAGGCTTGGAGCCGGCGATGCGGCGGGTCTTATTTGCCGATCGGCCGCCGCTGCGATACGACGCTGCTTCGGTCGGAATTGGATCTGTTCCTGGGCAGCGGGAAATCTGGGCGCGAAACCCGCAAGTCCTCTCCATCAAGCCGATGGCGACGTTTCGGAAGCGGTTCGCGCAGAAGTTGTCGGAGCTGCCCGCCGCGAAGCGAGCCGAGGTGGTCATCGTCGGCGCCGGCGCGGGGGGCGTCGAAGTGGCGTTCGGGCTCGACGTCTGGTTGCGCAAGTCAGGCATCGATGCGCAGATTTCGCTCATCGATGCCAATCGCGAGATTCTCGCGGATTACTCGCCCGGAACGATCGGCCGGGCGCGACGTGAATTGGCGCGACGGGGAATCAGCCTCAGTGTGGGCCGCCGCGTCAGCGAAATCACGGCAACAAGTCGTGCGATCGTGCGCTTCGACGACGGCTCGTCGATTACCGCCGATCTCGTGATCTGGGCCACGGCGGCCGCCGCGCCGCCGGTGTTGGCGAATTTCCGGCTGCCGAAGACCGATGACGGCTTTCTCGAAGTCGCGCCGACGCTCA